>DAIRTY010000130.1:0-2138 GCA_036803645.1 Acidobacteriaceae bacterium
ATTCTGTTGTCGCGCTATGAGCCGATGAAGACCCTGCTGCGCGCCACCGAGCAGCACGACCTGGGCAAGTTCGCCTTCGCCTTCGTCATGCTCAACATCTACCTCTGCTTCGCCGAGTTCCTCATCATCTGGTCGGGAAATATTCCCGACGAGATCCCTTGGTACCTCAACCGCATTCACGGCGGATGGTGGACCATCTGCACGCTGGACTTCTGTTGCCACTGGCTCATCCCCTTCTGCCTGCTGCTCTCGCGCGACCTGAAGCGCAACAAGCGCAAGATGATCTGGATCGCCTGCTTCATGATCTTCGCGCGCCTGGTCGACATGTTCTGGCTGATCGAGCCGAACTTCGCCGGCTCGGCCGGCAACCTGCACATCGGCGGCGGAATGCTGGCGTACATCACGGTGCCCATCGCGCTGCTTTCGCTGTGGTCCGCGTACTACATCACGCAGTTGATGCGGCGGCCTCTGGTCAGCACCAACGACCCGCACCTGGAAGAGCTTTTGGAGCCTGAACATGCATACTGACGGCCACAACACTGGCAACGACGCGACGAGCAAAAGTAGGCCGAAGGATGCCGGGCAGCCGGGCTACGAGACCTCGGACGCCAACGTCGGCGGCGTGGTTGTCTTCCTCGGCGGCCTCGCCGGAACGCTCGTCGTCTTTCTCTTCTTCTGCTTCTACATGGGCCGCGCCATCAACGCAGAGTGGCAGAAGCAGGATGGTCCCGCGAACAAGTGGTCGATTGCATCCGGCGCGGCGCAGCCCGGCGGCAAGGGCAGGGACCTGGTCAGCAATCCGGAGATGGAGCAGAAGCAGTTGCAGCAGATCGCTGCGGGATTCTCCGAGCCGCGGCTGGACATCGACGATGGCAACCAGGCCACGGCCGACCTGCACGCGCGCGAGGACCTTCTGCTCGAGCACTACAGCCTCATCGATGGCCAGCCCGGAACGATTCGCATCCCCATCGAACGCGCCATGCAGTTGATTGTGCAGCGTGGGCTGCCGGTTGTGAATCAAACTACTACCGCTGCCGATTCTGTTGCCTACGCAGCGCGACCGGAGATTCAGACGCCGTTGACGACGGGCTTTGCGCGCACCGGGTTTGAACTGACAACCATCGAGGCGCGCCAGCAAAAGATGATCTACGGCAGAGCGGAGAACTCCGCGAATCCCGAAGCTAAGCCGCAGAAGTAAACGACGTACGCACGGATGCGAGAGAACGGATGCGAAAGAGAGAAGGCAGAAGATGAGGTGCGGTCGAACAATTCGGCGGACAATAAAGCAGGTCGGGATCGGCGCGGCCTTCTGCTGTGCGTTGCTGGCTGCCTCCGCGCGCGGCCAGGTATCCAGCTACGGAGACAAGCAGGCGGGTGAGAACTCCGGCGATCAACTGCCGCAGGTACTGCAGCAGGTCGGCGTCACGCAGCGCCTGAACCAGATGCTTCCGCTGGACGCGCAGTTCGTCGACGACACGGGCAAGACCGTGCGCCTGGGCGACTACTTCGGCAAGCGCCCCGCGATTTTGTCGCTGGTCTATTACAACTGCCCCATGCTCTGCTCGGAGGAGATGGACGGCATTGCCAGCGCTCTGATGATGGTGCATCTCACTCCGGGCAAGGACTTCAACATCATCCTCATCAGCATCGACCCCAGCGAGACGCCGGAGATCGCCGCCAGGAAGAAGGCCTTCTACCTGAAGCGCTATGGACGGCCCGAGACGGCCAACGGATGGCACTACCTCACCGGGAAGCAACCGGCCATCGACGCAGTCTGCAACGCCACCGGCTTCGGCTACGTCCGCGTTCCGGGGCCGGACGGAAAGCTGGACCAGTTCGCGCACGCAAGCGCGATCGAGGTGGTGACCACCGATGGCCGCCTGGCGCAGTATTACCTCGGCGTCGAGTTCTCGCCCAAGGACATTCTGCTGGGCCTGATCGAGGCGTCGGGCAACCGCATCGGTTCGCCGGTCGCCAACATCCTCACCTACTGCTACCACTACGATCCGCAGACCAACCGCCACTCGCTCATCGTGGCGCGCGTGGTGCAACTAGGCGGCATGATGACGGTCGTGAGCCTCGGCAGTTTCATGTTCGTGATGTTTCGCCGCGACCTGAAGCTTGGCCGGAACCATGAC
>DAIRTY010000130.1:2238-6076 GCA_036803645.1 Acidobacteriaceae bacterium
GATGAAGGATAACCATGGGGATTAGTCCAGTACTGTGGCAGTTTCTGGTGAAGTGGCTCAACGCCTCCGCGCTCTTTCCGCGCGAGGCCTCGACCATTGCTCCCTACATGGACTCGCTCTACTTTTTCCTGATCTCCATCACGCTCCTCGGGGTCTTTCTGGTCACGGCCCTGCTGGTCACCTTCTCCATCCGCTACCGCAAGGCGGTGCATCCGGTGGCGACGCAGGTTGAAGGATCGACGCTGCTGGAGGCAACCTGGACCATCATTCCGCTCGGCCTGTTTCTCATCTGCTTCGTCTGGGGAGCGCTGCTTTACTTCCGCATCTACACGCCGCCGGCCAACTCCATGAATATCTACATCGTTGGCAAGCAGTGGATGTGGAAGGCGGAACATCCCGGCGGCCAGCACGAGATCAACGCCCTGCATGTGCCGGTTGGGCAGCCCATTCAACTCACCATGATCTCGCAGGATGTCTTCCACAGCTTCTCGATTCCCGAGTTCCGCATCAAGCGCGAGGCGATTCCCGGCCGCTACAGCACGGTCTGGTTTGAGGCCACCACGCCGGGCACGTATCACCTCTTCTGCACGCAGTACTGCGGCACCAACCACTCGCAGATGATCGGCACGGTCACCGCAATGACACCCGCCGACTACAAGAAATGGACCGAGCAGTCCACCAGTGGAATGTCGCTGGCGCAGAACGGCGAGCGCATCTTTGCCAGCATGGGATGCAACGCCTGCCACACCGGCAACGCCGCGGCGCGAGGGCCGAACCTTGCGGGCGTCTATGGATCGAAGCTGCGGTTGACCAACGGCGCGGAGGTGTTGGTGAACGAAGCCTATCTGCGCGACGCAATCCTGAATCCGTCGCAGCATGTCACGTCGGGCTATACGCCCATCATGCCCACATACCAGGGCCAGATCAGCGAAGACGGCCTCATCGACCTGGTCGAGTATCTCAAGAGCCTCAACAGCAACGACCGCGTGCAGCAGACGCTGACCACATCGCAGTCCGATCAGTCGGCGCCTCAGGCGTCAGGGGTGGTGAAACCATGAGCGCACCGAGTCCAACGATTCTCAACCTTCCCGACCAGAGCACCGCGCAGCTTCCCCGCCGCAACTTCATCAACGCGGAGCACGGCCTGCTCAGTTGGCTCTTCACCAGCGATCACAAGCGTATCGCGATCCTCTACCTGATCTCCATCACCTTCTTCTTCTTCATCGGCGGCGCGTTTGCCGGGCTCATCCGCCTGGAACTCCTCACGCCGCAGCCCGATCTCGTCTCCTCGGACACCTACAACAAGTTCTTCACCATGCACGGCATCATCATGATCTTCCTCTTTCTGGTGCCGTCGGTTCCGGCGACGCTGGGCAACTTTCTGATCCCGATGATGATTGGCGCGCGCGACCTCGCCTTCCCCAAGATCAATCTGCTGAGTTGGTATCTATACGTGATCGGCGGAACGCTGACGCTGACCGCGCTGGTGCTGGGCGGAGTCGACACCGGCTGGACCTTCACCGCGCCGCTCTCCACGCACTATCTCAACACGCACGTCATCACAACGGCCTCTGCGATCTTCGTCGCGGGCTTCAGCTCCATCCTTACCGGGCTGAACTTCATCGTCACCATCCACCGCATGAGGTGCCCGGGAATGACCTGGTTCCGCATGCCGCTCTTTGTCTGGGCGCACTACGCGGCCTCCATCCTCATGGTGTTGGGCACGCCGGTGCTGGCCATTACGCTTGTTCTGGTGCTGCTGGAGCGCCTCGTCGGCATCGGCGTCTTCGACCCCACCAAGGGTGGCGATCCGCTGCTCTTCCAGCACCTCTTCTGGTTCTACTCGCACCCTGCCGTCTACATCATGATTCTGCCCGGCATGGGAGTCATCTCCGAGGTCGTCAGCACCTTCAGCCGCAAGCGCATCTTCGGCTACACCGCGGTCGCATTCAGCTCCGTCGCGATTGCGCTCTTCGGCTTCTTCGTATGGGAGCACCACATGTTCATCATGGGCGTCTCCAACTACTCGGCGCTGGTCTTCTCCCTGCTCACCATGCTGGTCGCGGTGCCGTCGGCCATCAAAATCTTCAACTGGTGCTTCACGCTGCAGATGGGCTCCATCACCTTCGAGACGCCGATGCTCTATGCCTTCGGATTCATGGGCCTGTTCACCATCGGCGGCCTCACCGGCGTCTTCCTCGGCTCGCTGGGCATGGACATCCAGCTCACCGAGACATACTTCATCGTCGCGCATTTTCATTTCGTCATGGTGGGCGGAATGCTGATGGCCTTTCTCGCGGGCGTGCACTTCTGGTGGCCCAAGATGACCGGCCGCATGTATCCCGAGTCGCTCTCCAAACTCGCCGCCGTGGTCACCTTCATCGGATTCATCCTCACCTTCATGCCGCAGTTTGTCCTCGGCTATCTTGGAATGCCGCGCCGCTATCACGCGTATCCGCCGGAGTTTCAGGTGCTCAATGTGCTCTCCACAGCGGGCGCAACCATCCTCGGCATTGGCTACCTGATGCCGATGATCTACCTCGCGTGGTCGCTGAAGTATGGAGCGATTGCAGGCAATAACCCATGGCAGGCCACAGGCCTCGAGTGGCAGACCCAGTCGCCGCCGCTGACCGAAAACTTCATCGAGATCCCCATCATGGACCACGAAGCCTACGACTACGACTGGCTGGAGCACAAGACCGCCCAAGAGGTGACACCCGTTGCATAGCGCGATCGCAAATCCGCAGGCCGAGCACGACACAGCCGAGCAGGAGCACGTCTCCCTGCCGCAGCACCGCCATCACTTCGCCACCCCGGAGCAGCAGCGCGAGGCGGGCAGCTTCGGCATGTGGCTCTTCCTGCTCACCGAGATCATGTTCTTCGGCGGACTCTTCTTCGCCTACCTCCTCTTCCGCAACTGGTACTACGACGCGTTCGTCACCGCGTCGAACCAGCTCAGCGTCCCCCTGGGCGCGGTCAACACCGCCATCCTCATCACCTCCGGCTTCTTCATGGCGCTGGCGGTCTGGGCCGCCGAAGTCCGCAAGCAGGGCCTCCTGGTTCTCTTCCTCATCCTCACCACCCTCCTCGGCTTCGCCTTCCTCGGCATCAAGGCCGATGAGTACCACGAGAAGTACGAGAAGCATCACATCCCCGGTGCCAGTTTCGACACGTCGCAGTTCATCAACCCGGCGGCCTACGGCCTCAGCGAAAAGCCGCTCGCTCCCGACGCCGCGCAGAAGACGCAGCTCTTCTTCTTCCTCTACTTCGCTATGACCGGAATGCATGCGCTGCACATGGTACTCGGCTTGGGAATCTTGTTTTGGCTGATGATTCGCGCGCAGCGCGGCGACTTCAGCTCCGGCTACGTCGCGCCCATCGAGAACTTCGGCCTCTACTGGCACTTCGTCGATATTGTCTGGATATTCCTCTTCCCACTGCTCTACCTCATCAACCGTCACCCCCTGGCGCACTGATCAGCCGTTGCAGGGGGCTTTGAAGGGGACGGGCTTTAGCCCGTCCATAAGCGTCAAGAAATCAAGTGGGGCTTTAGCCCCTGAGGGAATATCGAACAGCATTCCTCCGCACCAAGGAGCACCGCATGAGCGAACACTACCACGATGCCGCCAACGTCACCAACCCGGAGCACGCCTCGCATCACATCGTCTCGCCGGCCCAATACGCAATGGTCTTCGCCACGCTGCTCGCATGCACGGCGCTCACGGTCTTCGCGGCAGACATCAACCTCGGCGTCTTCAATCCGATCATCGCGCTCGCGATCGCCAGCTTCAAGGGTGTGATCGTGATCCTCTTCTTCATGCACGTCAAGTATCAGTCG
>DAIRTY010000131.1:0-6062 GCA_036803645.1 Acidobacteriaceae bacterium
CAAGAACGAAGCCGATAGTTCCAAGGTCTACTTTAGCGACTCGCCCGACCTGGTTCACTGGACGCACAAGGGCATCGCAACCACCAACCACGGCGAAGGCCCGGTCGTCTTCCAGTGGCACGGCGCCTACTACCTCATCAACGATCCCCACGCCGGCCTCGCCGTCTTCCGCTCCAGCGACCTGACAACGTGGCATCAGCAGCCGCGGAACCTGCTGAGCGAGCCCGGCACGCAGCCCACCGACCGCGCCATGGGCAATCATGCCGACGTGGTGGTCGATGGCAGCGGCCGCGCGTGGCTCTTCTACTTCACGCAACAGGGCGGCGCCGACGCGCAGGGCCACGACCAGGGCTGGTCGCGCCACTCGTTCCTGCACGTCACCGAACTGCACGAAGCCAACGGCATCCTTACGGTGGACCGCAACGCCCCCGCCACCATCCACATGCTCCCTCCACCGCAGAACAAGAAGAGCGACATGGCCAAGCCGTGGACCATGGCAGATGCGGACAGCACGCCAGTTCCGATCCGCGTTTCGTCGGGCACCATGGCCGGTCTCGCCATTTCTCAGCCCCTGCCAATTTATCCGCCAATCACGAAGGACGACCACGTCCCAGGCGCGATCATCCTGCACGCAATCATTTCCAAGCAGGGAGATGTTGAGAATCTCAGCGTGATTTCATGTCCGCCCTTGTTGGCGTCTGCGGCCCTCGAAGCCGTGAAGAAGTGGAAATATAAGCCGTATCGAGTGAATGGTGAACCCGTCGAAGTAGAAACCACGATCAACATCAACATTCTGTTCGGCGCGAATTAGTCAATGATCCTCACCGCGCCGCGGCCGATCAGCTCTTCGACGCGGTCGATGAACAAGCGGTCGGCGCTGACGCTTATGCCGCGCGGCTCCAGCACGGCGCAGAACTCGCCCGGCTCTTCCAGGTCGAGCAGCAGCCTACCCGGCCCCGGCGCTGCAACAAAGATGGCCTGGAGTTTTTCCAGCAGCGCGGCGTCGGGGTGGTTCAGCGGGACTTTGATCCGTAGCGACTCCGGCAGCTTGATTGCCACATCCTCCAGCGCCTGAATATTGGAGACAGCCAGCTTCGGCGCGGAGTCTTCTTCGCCCCTCAGCACGCCGCGCACGATCACCGGCACGTCAATCTTCAGCCGCTCGGCCAGCTTCTGATATGCGCTCGAAAACGCGATCAGCTCGATCTTGCCCACACTGTCTTCCAGAGTGGCCTGGGCATACATCTCGCCCGAGCGCTTTGACTTCGCAACCTTCAGCCCGGTAATCACTCCGGCGATTTGTATCTCGTTCTGCTGCTCATTCTGGCCGCGCCGGAACGTCTGCGGCTCGGGCTTCATCTCAATTGCCGCAGCCGTGTCGATCACGTTCAGGTTGCGCAGCTTCTCGCGGTACCTGTCCAGCGGATGGCCGGAGACGAAGAAGCCAAGCACCTCTTTTTCATTCTGCAGCCGCGTATGTTCGTCCCAGTCCGGAGCGGGAGGCAACGCTTCGCTCTCCTTACTCTCGGCGGGCGTCAGGTCTGCGTCGAAGATATTGCCGAAGAGTCCGCTCTGTCCCGCCGCCGCGTCCTTCTGCGACTTCTGCGCGCGCTCGATCGCCTTGTCCAGCGCCGCGGAAACCTGCCCGCGCGGCCCGAACGAGTCCATCGCGCCGGCCTTGATCAACGACTCCAGCACGCGCTTGTTCAGCAGCCGCAGATCGACCTTCTCGCAGAACTCCCACAGGCTGCCGAAGCCCTGCTTCCCTTCTCCGCGCAACGCCTCGCGTGCGGCGCGGATGGAAACAATCGCATTGTGCCCGACGTTCTTGATCGCCGCCAGCCCAAAACCGATGGCCTCGCCCGCATCCGTGCGCACCGGCGTGAAGTTGGCATCCGACACCTGCACGCTGGGCGGCACCACCGGGATGTTCATCTCGCGGCACTCGGAGATGTACTTCACCACATTCTCCGGCTTCGATGTCTCGCTCGTCAGCAGCGCGGCCATGAACTCCACCGGGTAGTGCGTCTTCAACCACGCCGTGTGATACGCCAGCAACGCATACGCCGCCGCGTGCGACTTGTTGAACCCGTATCCGGCGAACTGGGCCATCAGGTCGAAGATGGTCCCTGCGACGTTCTTGGGATGATGGTTGGCAGCGGCGCCAGCCATGAAGTGCGCGCGCTGCTTCTTCATCTCCTTCTCGTCCTTCTTGCCCATCGCGCGGCGTAGCAGGTCGGCCTCGCCCAGCGAGTAGCCCGCAATCACGCTGGAGATCTGCATCACCTGTTCCTGGTAGACGATGACGCCCAGAGTCTCGCGCAGCAGCGGTTCCAGCTCCGGCAGCAGATACTCCACCGCGCGCCGTCCCCACTTGCGCTCGATGAAGTCGTCGATCATGCCGCCCTGGATGGGCCCCGGCCGGTAGAGAGCATTCAACGCGGTCAGGTCTTCCACGCTGGTGGGCTTGTAGCGGCGCAGCACGTCGCGCATGCCACTCGACTCAAACTGAAAGACGCCCGAGGTCAGCGCGCGATGGAAAATCTGCTCGTAAGTCGTCGCGTCGTCCAGTGCGATTGTCGTGAGGTCGAGGTCAACGCTCTTCGTCAATTTGATCAGTTTGAGCGCGTCATCTATGACGGTGAGCGTGGTCAGGCCGAGGAAGTCCATCTTCAACAGGCCCATCTTCTCAATCGACTTCATGTCGTACGCGGTGACGATGGCCTCATCCTTGGTGCGCGTCACCGGCACTAGTTCGGTGAGCGGCTTGGGCGCAATCACCACCCCCGCCGCATGAACGCCCGCCCCGCGCACCAGTCCTTCCAGCCGCATCGCCGTATCAATCAGCTCGCGAATCTTGGGGTCCTCATACGCCGCGGCCAGCGGAGGAGAATCTCTCAGTGCCTTCTCGATCGTGATCCCAATCGTCGCCGGAATCAATTTCGCGATGCGGTCGACCTCGCCGTACGGCATGTCCAGTGCGCGTCCAACGTCCTTGATCGCCGCCTTCGCGGCCATGGTGTTGAAGGTGATGATCTGCGCCACCTGGTCTTCACCGTACTTCTGCTTCACGTACTCGATCACCTCGCCGCGCCGGTTCATGCAGAAGTCGATGTCGATGTCCGGCATGTTGACGCGCTCCGGGTTCAGGAAGCGCTCGAACAGAAGCTCGTGCTGCAGCGGGTCGATGTCGGTGATCTCCATGCAGTACGCCACCAGCGAGCCGGCGGCCGATCCGCGCCCTGGCCCGACGGGAATCGACTGCTCGCGCGCGTAGCGAATAAAGTCCCACACAATCATGAAGTAGCCGGGGTACTTCATCTGCTGGATGCAGGCGATCTCGCGGTCCAGCCGCGCGTGATAGTCGGGAATCGTCTTCTTCAGCAAACCGCTCGCGCGCAAGTGTTCAATCGACGTGGCCAGTCGCTTCTCAAGCCCCTTGCGGCATATCTTCTCGAAGTAGCTGTCCAGCGTCTCGCCCTCGGGGACAGGGAACGCCGGGAAGGGATTTTCAATCTTATTCAGCGTCAGGTTGCAGCGCTCGGGAAATTGCATCGTTCCGCTCACCACATGCGGCGCATGAGCAAACAGCCGCGTCATCTCGTCGGCGCTCTTGATGAAAAACTCGTTGGTGTCGAACTTGAACCGCTTGGGATCGTTCATCGATCCGGCTGTCTGCACGCACAGTAGTATCTCGTGCGCGCGGCTGTCGTCCGCACCAATGTAATGCGAGTCGTTAGTGGCGATCAGCGGAATGTCCAGCTCTTTTTCCAACTCGAACATCGCATCGCAGACCTGCTTGTCCGGGCCGAGCTGGTGGTCCTGAATCTCCAGAAAAAAATTGCCCCGCCCGAAGATGTCCTGATACTGACCGGCGGTCGCCTTGGCCAGCTCGGTGTGGCCCTCCATGATGTGCTGCGCGACCTCGCCCGCCAGACAGCCGGAAAATCCGATCAGTCCGGCCGAGTGCTTCGCCAGAAAATTCTTGCTGATGCGCGGCTTGCGATAGAAGCCATGCAGCGCCGCCTCGCTGGTCAGCCGCACCAGGTTGCGATAGCCCTCCTCGTTCTCGGCCAGCACCAGCAGGTGGTTGTACTTCAGGTCGGGATCGGGCTTGGCGCGGTGGTCCTCTTCCTTGCAGATGTAGAGTTCGCAGCCCAGAATGGGCTTGATTCCCTTCTCCTTCGCCGCGTTGAAAAAATGCACCGCGCCAAAGATATTGCCGTGGTCGGTCATGGCAACCGAAGTCTGCCCCAGCGCGTGAACGTGCTTCACCAGCTTCTCAACGTCGCATGCGCCGTCCAGCAAGGAATAGTCCGTATGCAGATGAAGATGGGTGAACTCAGCGGCCATGCTCTTAGTTTAAGCCAGCCGGAACCCGCGTGCCGCTGAGGAAAAACAGGCTGTAATTCAGCGCACCAGGCTCGTTGCCAATTCGACGTAGAGATCAATCGAGGCAAGCAGTTCTTTCTTGCTGATTCTCTCGTCCGGGGTATGCGCGACGTGGATCGACCCCGGCCCCAGCAGGAACGGCTCGCCCCACGCCGTCAGCATGGGAATGTCCGTGGCAAACTTCGCCACCATCGTTGGCAACTCGCCCACGCGCCTCATGCGCACGCACGCCAGGTCGAGCGATGTAGTGACCTCGGCGCGTCCCGCCACCACGCGCGTAATGGCCTCTGTCACCTCCTGCGACGGCCCAACGGTGCGCACCAGCAGGTGGGCCTCGGCCTTGTCCGCTATCACGTTGGGCGCATGGCCTCCGGAGATCAGCCCAATGTTCACAGTCGTTGTGCCCGCTTCGCCAAACTCCGGCTCGATCGGCAGCGGCATCGCCAGCACATCGTGCAGCGCCTCCACCAGCTTGGCAATCGCCGACTCGCCCAGCTCAGGGTACGCCGAGTGCGCCATCCGCCCGTGCGCGCGCAGCTCCACGCGCAGCGCTCCCTTGGTGGCCAACGCGAGGCGGTTGTCCGTCGGCTCGCCGTCGATCAGGAAGCGCGAGCCGCGCGGGTTGGCGTTGGCAACCTTCGCGCCGGCCGAATCGCGCTCCTCGCCGACCACGAAGAGCAGCCCCACCTTCACTCCCGCCTCACGCAGCCGTTCTGCCGCCGCCACCTGCGCGGCAATGATCCCCTTGGCGTCGCACGCTCCGCGCCCGTAGAGAAACTCGTCGTCTTCCGTGCATCCGAAGAAGGGCGGAACGGTGTCCATGTGCGTCGAGAGAACCACGTCGGGCGTAACTCCCGGCTCTGCGGCGTAGACGTTGAATCGCTCGCCTGCGTTACTGCCAGGAGGAAGCGAGGGATCGCGCTGCTCCACCGCCATGCGCTCCACGGCGTAGCGCCGCGCGGCGAGATAGTCGGCGAGAAACGCGCCAACCGCGCCCTCGTTGTAGGAGGTGGATTCGATGTTGACGAGGCAGCGCGTCAGTTCGATTGCGTCGATGGCCATTAGCTACAGGATAACCCGTCAGCCTCCCGCGTTGAATCCGGGGCTCGCCGATTAGACTGGGAAGGATGACGACGACAGCCCACCACCCGCATTCCTCCTCCCAGATCCGCTCGCTGGACGGCCTGCGCGGCCCCGCGGGCCGGCTCGAAGCTCTCCTCAACACAGGCAGCGCGAATGCGCCTTATTCGGCGCTGATCTGCCATCCCCATCCGCTGGGCGGCGGCACCATGCACAACAAAGTTGTCTACCACGCGATGAAGGTCTTCTCGGCCTTGGGGCTTCCTGTGCTGCGCTTCAACTTTCGCGGCGTGGGGCTCAGTGAGGGCGAGCACGACCACGGGCACGGCGAACAGGATGACGTGCGCGCCGCGCTCGACTGGCTCGATGCGGAGTTCCATCGTCCGATCCTCTTCGCCGGTTTCTCCTTCGGCGCGCAGGTCGGCCTGCGGGCCTGCTGCGGCGATGCGCGGGTGAAGGGCTTGATCGGCCTGGGTTTGCCGGTCCGCGCCGAAGGGCGCAACTATACCTACGGTTTTCTGCCGCAATGCTCCGCGCCCAAGCTCTTCATCAGCGGAGACCGCGACGAGTTTGGCCCGCGCGAACTGCTG
>DAIRTY010000132.1:0-6048 GCA_036803645.1 Acidobacteriaceae bacterium
TGTTCCCTGTCCTCTGTTCCCTGTTCCCTGTCCCCTGTTCCCTGTCCTCTGTTCCCTGTTCCCTGTCCCCTGTTCCCTGTCCTCTGTTCCTACCCGCCGTGCATGTTGTTCCACATCATCACCAGCGATAGCCCAATCACAATCGCCGCCGTCGCCCACGCCACCCAGTTGAACCAGGTCGAGTTGGTATGCTTCCCCATCAGCTCGTGCTTGTTGATCAGCTTCAGCATGAAGATCATGATCACCGGCAGCAGCACGCCATTCAGCACCTGCGACAGGATGATTACCCTCACCAGCGGGAAGTTTGGCCACAGCACCAGGCCCGCGCCCAGGACGATCAGCGCCGTGTAGAACCAGTAGAAGAACGGCGCCTCCTTCAGGCTCTTGTCCAGCCCGCTCTCGAAGCCCATCCCCTCGCACACCGTATACGCCGTCGACAGCGGCAGGATCGACGCCGAGAAGATCGAGGCGTTGAACAGCCCCGCCGCGAACAGGATGAACGCAAAGTCTCCCGCCAGCGGCTTCATCGCGCCCGCGGCTTCCGACGCATCCTGAATGTTGCGCATCCCGTGCGTGTACAGTGTCGCCGCACAGGCCACAATGATGAACCACGCCACAATGTCGGTCAGGAAGCAACCCACAATCACATCCAGCCTTGAGGCCTTGTACTGCCGGATCGTGATTCCCTTGTCCACCACCGACGATTGCAGATAGAACTGCATCCACGGCGCAATCGTCGTTCCAATCACTCCGATCGTTAGATAGATATAGTTCTTGTCGCTCCACACCGAGAGCGGCGGCAGCATGATGGTCGCCTTCAACGCCTCATGCCAGTCTGGATGGCTCACCACCCCCGCCCCAATGTACGCAAGGTAGATGACGCTGGCCACCAGAAAGAACTTCTCCACGGTCTTGTAGTCGCCCTTGACCACCAGCACCCACACAATCGCCGCGCAGATCGGCACGCTGATGTACTTGCTGACATGGAAGAGCTGCATCGATCCCGCGACGCCACTGAACTCCGAGACCACGTTGCCGTAGTTCACAATCACCAGCAGAATCATCATCACGAACGTCATGCGCAGGCCGAACTCCTCGCGGATCAGGTCGCTCAGTCCCTTGCCCGTCACCACGCCCATGCGCGCCGACATCTCCTGCACCACGATCAGCGCCAGCGTCACCGGCAGGATCGTCCACAGCAGCAGCAGTCCGTACTGCGCCCCCGCCTGCGAGTAGGTGAAGATCCCGCCCGTGTCGTTGTCCACGTTGGCCGTTATGATTCCCGGTCCCAGCACAGCCAGGAACAGGAGGATGCGCAGTCGCCATTGCCGCCACAGCTTCATCGCCACCCCGTTCCGGCGTCTGTCACCGGCCGCGCTCCAGCCGCGTCCAGCCCAGCGCCCCGTGCGAAGCCCGGCCACGCGCCCAACGAATTCGCGCCAAACAATTTCATGCCCGCCATGGAGAAATCTTCGCCAGTCCTGTTAATTCATCGTCCGCAACTGCGCAATCACCTGCTCCGCGTAGATCACGCCCGCTATCTTCTTCTCTTCGTCCACAACCGCCAAAGCGCGCAGGTTGTACTTGTCGAACAGCTCCGCAACCTTCTTCCAGTTGGCATGAACGTCGCACGAAACGATATGGCTGTACGCCAAACTGGCCAGTGTGCTTTCCGGCGGAGCCAGCAGCGCCTTCAACAGTGGGACCACTCCGCACAGCGCCTCTGTCTCGTCCACCAGAAAGATATGCGTCAGCGTCTCCATGTCGTCGCCAAACTCGCGCACCGCTGCCACTGCGTCGCTCGCCAGCGCGCCCTGCGGCAGCGAGATGTAGTCCGTCGTCATCTGCCCCGCAGCCGAGTCCCCGGAGAACTCCAGCAACTCCTCCACATCCTGCCGCTCCTCTGGCGCCATCTCCTCCAGAATCGCCTCCGACCGCTCTTCCGGCAGTTCCGCCAGAAAGTCCGCCGCCGCCGCCGGATCCATCTCCTCCACAATCCCAGCCACCTGCTCCGAGTCCAGTGCTTCGGTCAGCGACTGCTGCATCTTCGGCTCGACCTCTTCCAGAGCCTCCGCCGCCACGCCTTCTTCCAGCGATGTGAACAGAGCCTGCCGCTCCGCCGGCGCAAGGTTCTCCAGAATGTCCGCCAGGTCCGACGGATGCATCTTTGCCAGCTTCTCCTGCTCGATCTTCAGCCGCACCCGCCGCGACGGGTCGCGGTCGATCAGGTCCACAAAGTCCCACGGAATCGCGCTCGTCCCAAAACGCGAAGAGACCCGCTCCACCGTCCCCACCGATAGCCCCTTCAGCAGCCGCCGGATCGCGCCCCGAGTCCCCACCTCCACCTCGGCAATGCGCAACTTCAGCCCATGTCCCTCCAGCGGCCCTTCGGCCCCGCCCGCCATCGTATCGGAGGCAGCAGCGGCGCCAGCGTCCACCACCGGCTCCCACACCAGGTCCACGTCGTTCACCCGCACCACCTTGTGCCCATGCACGTCGATGATCTGCTGGTCCAGCAGATCGCGCTCCAGCAGCAGGAACGACTCCTCCTTCGGCATCGGCGTCGCGGCCGCATCGCCGCGCATCCTTAGCCCGCCCGCCGCCGTCAGCTCCAGGTCGCAGACCGCCACCATCGACATCCGTTTTCCGCGCCCCGAGCCCACCAGCCGCAACACCAGCCGCTGCACATGGTTCGCATCCACCGGAGGCGACACCGCGAACTCCCGCACATGCCCCACCGTCCGCCCGCTGGCATCCGTCACCGGCGCGCCCATCAGCGCGGAAACACTCGTCTTCTTGCTCACCTGTTTTGTCATCGCAACACATCTACCCGGGCCGCTCGCGCATTTCCCCTACCCGCATCCTACCCCACCCGGCGGTTCCCCTGCCTCCCCGTACCCGATTTGCACCAAACCTTTACACGCCTCCACATCCACCCCTCGACTGCAATCGACTCGCATTCCCCCGCCCACCCACGCGCCCATCCTTGACATTCCTTCCATACCACAAGCAAACTTCCATCATTGCCGCTACCTGCATCCAATCGGCAGGTTGCTCCGGCGACAGGGACTCAATTGCCCGATTCCACCACAAGCCGCGTCTCCCTCACGCTCGGCTCCTCACTCGAGAGCGTCGACACGGTGGGCCAGACGGCCCAGGACTTCGCCGAGCACGCAGGCTTCGATTCATGCACCGTTCCCAACATCGTCATGGCAGTCCGCGAGGCCGCCATCAACGCAGTCCTCCACGGCAACGCATACAGCCCGTCCAAGAACATCACCGCATCCTTCGAGACCAGCTCCGACTCGCTCACCATTCGCATCCGCGACAAGGGCCCCGGCCTCGACCCCTCCTCCCTGCCCGACCCACTCGCCCCGCAGAACCTCCTGCGCGGCTCCGGCCGCGGCATCTTTCTCATCCGAGCCTTCATGGATGAGGTACACTTTCGCCAGTTGCATCCGGGGACTGAACTCACCCTCATCAAACATCGCGCACCGGCCCAGCCGGCCGCCTAAGTCATAAGGAGATACATCAAAATGAGCATGAAAGTCGCAATCCGCCAGGTAGACGGAGTCACCATCCTCGACCTCAGTGGCCGCATCACCCTTGGCGAAGGCAGCATCACCCTGCGCGACAGCGTCCACGAAGTCCTCGACAAAGGCTCCAAACACATCCTCCTCAACCTCGCCCAGATCAGCTACATCGACAGCTCAGGCATCGGCGAGCTGGTCAGCGCCTTCACCTCCGTCAAAAACGCCGGCGGCGAGCTCAAGCTCCTCAACCTCACACAGAAGGTCCACGACCTCCTCCAGATCACAAAGCTCTACACCGTCTTCGACATCTGGGACAACGAAACCTCCGCCATCAGCGCCTTCAACTGATCCATCGCTTCTGATGGTGCAGTGCCGGAAATCTCACGTCGTCATTCTGGCGAAGCCAGAATCTCTGTATTGGCCTTTGTTTGTTTTAGCTCGTCATTCTGGCGAAGCTCCCTGAAGTCGTCATTCTGGCGAAGCCAGAATCTCCGTATTGGCCTTTGTTTGTTTTAGCTCGTCATTCTGGCGCAGCCCCCTGAAGTCGTCATTCTGGCGCAGCCAGAATCTCTGTATTGGCCTTTGTTTGTTTTAGCTCGTCATTCTGGCGCAGCCAGAATCTCCGTATTTGTCTTTCGCACCAGCGATGCACCCAGAAGATCGGCTCATCTCTCTTAAGCGAACAAAGGCCGTCGCCTACGCGACGGCCTTTTCTTCCTTCGTCCTCACCCTCTACTTCGTGAAGTCCACCTTCGGCGCAGTCTTGGACCCCGCATCGGCAGAGTAGTACTCCGTCTTCGCATGGAATCCCGCCATCCCCGCCCATATGTTGTTGGGGAACTGCTGGATGAACACGTTGTAGTCCTTGATCGCCGCGTTGTACCGCAACCGCGACACCGCGATGCGGTTCTCCGTCCCTGAAAGTTCATCTTCCAGCCGCATGAACTGGTCGTTGCTCTTCAACTGAGGATAGTTCTCCTGCATCCGCATCAGCGGCAGCAGCGCCACATTCAGCCGGTCGTTGGCCGCCAGCTTCTCGTCCGGCGTGCGCGCCGTCATCAGCCCCGCCCGCGCGTTGGCAATCGCCGTCAGGATCGTCTCCTCCACGTTGGCATAGCCCTTCACTGAAGCCACCAGGTTGGGGATCAGGTCCGACCGCCGCTGCAAGTCAACGTCGATGTTGCTGAACGCTGCATCCACGTCCGCGCTCTTCTGCACCATCGTGTTCCGCGCCGTCACATAGCTGCCGCCCACAAACAGCGCCACCACCACGATCAACCCAACCACGCCCAGCACAACCCACATACCTTTGCTCATAATCCCTCGCCTTTCCGTCTGCCCTTCCAACTCTATACGTCAAATCCCCGTCCCCAGTTCCCCTCGTAGCCCATAGCTCATAGCCCATAGCTCAATACTGAAACCTGGCCCTCGAACTTGGCCCTAGAAACTTCCCCCAGCCCCGCCGCCGCCGGAGCCTCCTCCGCCAAATCCTCCGAATCCGCCCCCTCCGCCGCCCTCGTTATCGCCTCCGCCAAACCCGCCGCCACCTCTGCCGCCGCCCATCAGGCTGAACAGCAGGAAGAACAGCAGCCCGATGTGTCCGGTGCGGATCAGCACCCCAATCACCACCAGCACAATCACCGCAAAGATCAGCGCCGCAATCGGGTTCACCTGCATCTGCGGCTGTGGCTGCGAATCATATCGCACTCTCGCCGGTGCCTCGTACCCATTCAGCCCGGCCAGCGTCACTCCGGCATCGCGCGCAATCACCTGCGCAATCTCTTTCGCGCCCAGCGGGATCGCCTGGTTGTAGTCGCCGCTGTGAAGCAGTGGCTGCATATCCCGCCCAATGTCTCCCACTTTTCCATCGGGCAGAATCCCCTCCAGCCCATATCCCACTTCAATCCAATACTTCCTTGGATTCAGCGATACGATCATCAGGATTCCGCGGTCGGTCCCCTTGGCCCCCACCTTCCACTTCTCTTCCAGCTTGACCGCAAACTCCTCCACCGTAGGCGCGGGCATCTGGTCGGCGCTCATGCCCCCCGTCTTTCCGGATGGTGCCGGGTCGGCTTCCAGCTTCTGGACCGTCACCACCGCGATCTGCGCGTGAGCCTTCTGGTCAACCTCGGTGCATAGCTCTTCCAGGCTCTGCTTTGTCTCCGGCGTCAACACCCCGGCAAAATCATTCACATAGCCGGCCGGCGCCGGCAACCCAGCCACCGACTCGCCCGGCAGCGCCCGCCCAGGCACCGCCATCAGCACAACGATCGTCAACCAGCGCAGCGTCCGCTTCATCGCTCCCCATTCTATCCCCCTTTGTTGTCATTCCGTAGCGAAGCGGAGGAATCTGCTTCTGCCTTTGCCGTTGTCAGTTTTTGCTCGTCATTCTGGCGAAGCCCCAGGAGTCGTCATTCTGGCGCAGCCCTCAGCGCCGTCATTCCACCATGAGTCGTCATTCTGGCGTAGCTCAATGAGTCGTCATTCTGGCGCAGCCAGAATCTCCGTATTGGCC
>DAIRTY010000133.1:0-6045 GCA_036803645.1 Acidobacteriaceae bacterium
CAACCGGTGTTTCTTAGAAACAAGGCTCGTACAAGGCGATATTCCACAGGGCCATCCTCCGCCGCTTCTGGTCCGCTAAAGCGGCCTCCAACCAGGGTTCATTCAGAGAAAGGCTTTTTATGAAGCGACTGATCTCCGTTTCTCTTGCAGTATTGATGACTTTTTGCCTGCTTGTGGCAACCGACCGCCGCGCCTGGGGATACGTCGATCCCGGCACCGGCCTCATCGCTCTCCAGACAATCGCCTCGGTGGGCGCGGCCTACGCCTACGTCATTCGCCGCCGCATCCGCTCATTTTTCGCTCGCAAAGACTCGGCTGTAACCGTGGCCCTGCCGGTCGCGGTCGAGGCTGCAGAGTCCCGCAAAGTCGCATGAGCTCTGCGTTGCCCCGCGCCACCTTCCGCGATCCCGCAGGCTCACTCAGCTTTGAAGGCGAACAGGCCATCCGCAGCATCGCCCCTTCTGCGCGCGCCGATGTGCTCGATTTTCTCGAATCTCCCCTCTGCCAGGCCATGCAACAGCGTGGCGACCTCATCGCCGCCGCAATCGACGACTCCGGCCCGCAGCTTATCCTTCGCCATCCCAAAATCCCCATCCCCACCTACCCGTGGGAGTGGACGCCTGCGCAATGGCTCGCGGCAGCCAACCTCACCCTCAGCCTCTGCGACCAGGCCATCGCCGCCGGCTGGATACTCAAGGACGCCACGCCGCTCAACATCCTCTTCACTGGCCATCGCCCCATCTTCGTAGACATCCTCTCCTTTGAGCGAATCAATCCCGCCCGCCGCAATCCAGACCGCCGCGATCCCAACCCCTCCATCTGGCTGGCCTACGCGCAGTACGTCCGCACCTTCCTTCTGCCCTTGCTGATGGACCGCCTGCTCCATTGGCCGCTCTCCCTCAGCATCTTCAAGCGCGACGGGCTGGAGCCCGCCGAATGCTTCGCCGCCCTCCCCTGGCGTCATCGACTCTCCCGCGCCGCGCTCTGGCCCATCACCCTGCCCACCCTGCTCGAGCGCCGCAAGCAAACCTCCGCGCCAGCAAAAATAGGCGCACCGCCGCACTCCGCAACTCCACAAAAAAAATCCCGCCCGCACGATCCTGAACTCGCCACCCACATCCTCCAGCGCACCCTGAAGGACCTCCGCCGCCTCACCCTCCGCGCCACGCCGCAATCCGCCTCCTCCAACTGGAGCGACTACCCGCGGACCCTCACCCACTACACTCCAGAGCAATCCCAGCAGAAGCTCGATTGGGTGCGCAGCATCCTCGAAACCACGCACCCCGCCCGCGTCCTCGACATCGGCGCCAACACCGGTGACTTCAGCGCGCTGGCCGCCTCGCTCGGTGCGGAAGTCGTCGCTCTGGAGCGCGATCAGGCTTCGGCCGACCGCCTCTTCCGCATGGCCCGCCAGCGCAATCTCCCCATCCTCACCATCCACGCCGACCTCGCCCGCCCCACTCCCGCCGCCGGCTGGCGCAACGCCGAGTCCCTCGCCCTGCTCCCGCGCCTCGACGCCCAATTCGACCTTGTCCTCATGCTCGCGGTCATCCATCACCTGCTCCTGATGGAACAGATCCCTCTGCCTGAAATTCTCGCCCTCTGCCATCGTCTCACCCGCCGCCACCTCGTCATCGAGTGGGTTCCCGTCGCCGACCCCATGTTCCAGAGCCTCCTGCGCGGCCGCGACGACCTCTACGGTTCCCTCTCCGAAGCTGACCTCATCAGTGCCTGCGCCGGTCGCTTCCACCTGCTCGACCGCCAACCCATCGCCAACGGCCGTATCCTCCTCCTCTTCGAGAAAATCGATCCAGAGAGAACCGCCTCCGATAAGATCGAAGAATGCTGAAGAAGCTCTGCCAATCTCTTGGCCTCGCCTCGCTCATCCTCGTCACCAACTATGGCGATCTGCTCGGTGGCGGCGCGGATGTCCGCATGCACACCCCGTTCCCCCTCACCCAGGTCTGCTATGCGCATATCGCTGACCTCCTCCTTGTCGCCCTGCTGTTCTTCCTCCTCCTCACCGCATTCGCGCGCACCCGCTTCTACCCCTGGCTGCGTCTGCTGCTCGCCATCGTCCTCCCGCCGTATCTGCTGCAACGCACCCAGTCCATCAATTCGTTCGATCTCATCGAAGGCCTGGTCGCGCTCTTCCTCGTCCTCTGGACCGCCATCGTTCTTCTGCTCCTCCTGCGCTTCGACAAGTGGTATCGCCGCCTCATGCGCGCCGGCAGCTTTGTCACCTCCGCCCTCGTCCTCTTCGCCCTCGCAAGCATCGCGCAGCTTCTCTGGGTCGCCACCTGGAAGCCCGCCCCCAACCAGATCGCCGCCGCCTGGAACCAGCCCTCCGATGCCGCCCAGCCCCCGCGCCAACATCCTCTCCTGGTCTGGATCGTCTTCGACGAGCTCTCCTACGACCAGCTCTTCGAGCACCGCGCCCCCAACCTCGCTCTTCCCAACTTCGACGCCCTCCGCGCCCAGAGCACGCTCTTCACCAACACCCAGTCCATCGGCATTCACACAGTCAAGGTCATCCCCTCGCTGCTCACCGGCCGTCTGGTCGACGGCATCCGTTACACCTTCCGCAACCAACTCTGGGTCCACCACTCCGACGGTTCCGGCCGCCAGCTCATCGACGGTCCCAGCTCCGTCTTCGGTGACGCAGTGCAGTCAGGCTGGCGCACCGCCGCCGTCGGATGGTACAACCCCTACTGCTCCGCCTTCGCCCCCGACATCCAGAACTGCTACTGGACTGACCACGACATGCAGGACGGCCCCACCTCGCAGAGCGCCACCCTCACCGCCAACATCAGTTCCCCGCTCCATCAACTTGCCGTCGAACTCATCACCCCCGCCCGTGCCGACCGCGATCTCTGCGCCTTCGACCTACGCCTGCGCCGCCAGACCCAGATCGACCTGCAGCAGCACGCCCTCCAGCTCCTGCGCACCGATCAGGCCGACTTCGTCTTCCTCCATCTCTCCATCCCCCACAGCCCCAACACCTGGAGCCGCGCCCAGAACGCCTTCACCGGCCAGTGCGGCAGCTCCTACCTGGACAATCTCGCCCTCACCGACCGCGTCCTCGGCCAGCTCCTCTCCACCCTCCAGGCCTCGCCCCGCTGGAACCAGACTACCCTCATCGTCCAGGGCGACCACGGCTGGCGCACCGCCATCTGGCGCGGCCTCCCCGCCTGGACCGTGGAAGACGAGCAAGCCTCCCGTGGCCTCTTCGACCCGCGCCCCGCCCTCCTCATCCACCAGCCCACCCAAACCCAGCCCCAGACCGTCGCCACCCCCTGGCCCATCCTTCAGGTCCACTCCGTCGTCGAGCAGATCCTTCACCACCACCCCCCAACCCTCTAGCCCCCTCCGCCCACCGCCTGTTTTTACCACAGTTGCAGATCGCGGATTCCGGAGGGAGCCGGGGGCTTCAGCCCCCGGAAAGAGCGCGAATTTGCAGGGCCTTCAGGCCCGGGCCTTTGTCGTTCTTCCAGTATCTGAAGGAATTCCAACTGTAGTATTTTCAGCTTGTGCGCGCCATCCAATGGCTCTTGTTGGTTCCCCGCGTCTTTCTGCACGCAAATCGGTGTGTTTCCGGTGTGGATCGAGGTTAGGTCTTTGCCTTCAAACCCTCTACCTGGCCAGCGCGTTGAATATCCAGAAGAGCACGCCTGAGAGCAGCGCCGCCGCCGGCAGCGTGAAGATCCACGCCGCCGCGATGTTGCGAATCGTGGTCCGCTGCAACCCGCTGCGATTGGCCACCATCGTGCCGGCCACGCTCGAACTGAGCACATGGGTTGTGGACACCGGAAGGCCGTATGTGCCCGCCGCAAGGATCGTCGCCATCGTTACCAGTTCCGCCGAGGCTCCCTGCGCATAGGTCATGTGCGCCTTGCCGATCTTCTCGCCCACCGTGATCACGATGCGCTTCCAGCCGATCATCGTCCCCAGCCCCAGCGCCAGGGCCACCGCAACCTTCACCCAGGTGGGAATGAACTTGGTTGACTTGTCCAGGTAGCCCGTGTAGTTCGCAACAGTTTTTTTGTCCGCCACCGTCATCTGCGGCCCGCCGCTCTTGGCCATCAACCGCAGAGTCTCGCTGGTCAGGTACATCTGGTTGCGCACATTGGCCTGCATTCCCTGCGGCACGCCCTGTAGCGTCCCGTACTGTGTGGTCTCGTTGCGGATGTCGAGCACCATCTCTTCGAGCGCCAGCGTCACGCCCGGCTCGTACGTCTTGGTGCTGACAAAGTGCTCCAACTCAGGCTCGGCGTTCTGCACTTCCGTCCCTGGCTGCACATAATGGCCCAGCACCGCGGCCACCTGCGTGGAGACCACTGCGAACTCCTGCACCTGGCTGGCGCCCATGGTATGGTTCAGCGCGTAGGCTGTGGGAACCGTGCCCACCAGGATCAGCATCATCAGCCCCATGCCCTTCTGTCCGTCGTTGGAGCCGTGCGCATAGCTCACGCCGCCGCAGGTCAGAATCAGCAGACAGCGAATGTAGAACGGTGGCGGCGCCTTCCCCTTGGGGGCCTGATAGAGCTGCGGGTCCTTGGCCACCAGTTTGAACAGAAGAAAAACCAGCCCCGCCGCCACAAACCCCACCACCGGCGAGACGCATAGCGCCGCAATCACCTTCTTAACCTGCTCCAAGTCCACGCCCGAGGTCCCGGAGGTTCCCTTCATCAGTTGAAACGCCAGACCCACGCCCAGGATCGAGCCGATCATGGAATGTGAACTCGACACTGGCAACCCGCGGTGCCAGGTCGCCAGGTTCCACAGGATCGCCGCCACCAGCAGCGCAAACACCATGGCGAAACCCGAACCCGAGTTTCCCTTCAGAATCAGATCCACCGGCAGCAGCGAGACGATCGCCCACGCCACCGCGCCCGAGCTCAGCAACACGCCGACGAAGTTCAGAATGCCCGAATAGACCACCGCAATATGCGGCTCAAGCGAGTGGGTATAGATCACCGTCGCCACTGCATTCGCCGTATCGTGAAATCCGTTCACAAACTCGAACCCCAACGCAATCAGCAGCGCGAGCCCCAGCAGCATATACGGAAAGACGCTAACTGTATGGACGACCGAAAGGTCCCCCCACACCTGCGCCGTAATATAGATCAAACCGCCCACCAGAATCAGCGCGAACACACCCACGCCGATCTTGCCGATGGACGACTTCTTTAAACTGTCTGCGAGTATCTTCTCTTCGAGAATCGAGGGCTGGGGCAGCGTGGCTGGCGTGGCCATGAATCACCTTACTTGAATTGCTGATCCATAACTAAAGCTACTCTATTCACACCACGGAAATGTTACAGTCCCGTGAAAGATTCCATCGCCCGGCAAACGCCGCTGGCCAGAAACGCAGATCGAAACTCAAGATAAGCCACATATCAGTCAATTGTTTAGTAGCAAATCGAACGCGCCCGGCGAGATGTGGACAACAGGGCACGAACGGCGAATATCGCACAGGAAAAAACGATTACCGCGCAGAAGAACTACCGCCAATCGTCCCGCGCCGACGCCTCACCGGAAAACACCCCGTCGAATCCCTCCGCCTTCTTGATCAGAATATCGCCCAGTTCGCGCGGCTGGTGCAGCAGCACGGCCTGCAATCGCACCAGCTCCAGCATCGCCAGAAACATGCAGATCAGCGCACGCTCAGAGTGTGTCGTATGCAGCAGACGGCGCAGGCTCACCGGGCGGTCCTCCATCATCAGCCGCCGCTTCACATAGTCGATCATCTGCGCCACGGTCACCGACTCCTCATCCACGTCCAGCACGGGCCGCTCGCGCAGCCGCTCCAGCACCTCCTGAAAGACACGCACCAGGTCCACCGCGTCGGCGGCAATCTCCTGCTCCGCCCCGTCGCCCGCCTCGTCGCCGCCCGTCTCCTCGCGCAGAAACGACCGCATGCCGGGGTTCGACCAGGTCGCCTCTTCGATCTGCTGTTTCTGCATCAGCATCTGCGCGGCGGCCTTGAATCGCTCGTGCTCCAGCAACCGCTCGACCAACTCGCGGCGCGGGTCTTCGGAATCC
>DAIRTY010000134.1:0-6044 GCA_036803645.1 Acidobacteriaceae bacterium
TAGCGTGCTCCTTCTGCGGCGGCGATGGCGTTCGTGACGCTCTGTGCGTCGATGGGAAGTCCGTTGAAGTGCAGCACCGATTGCAGTTTGACGGCATCGGCGGGATCGAGATTGGTCTTCAGCAGGTTCAGCATCTGGGCATCGCGGTTCTGCTCCACCACATAGATGCGTTCATGCGCGGCCACGAACTCCGCAACCTCCTGGGTGAAGGGGAAGGCGCGGATGCGCAGGTAGTCGGTTGCCAGCCCGGACTCGCGCTCAAGCTGGTCGCGGCTCTCCACCACAGCCCAGTGGCTGGTGCCGAATGCGATGATTCCGGTCTTCTGCCTGCCTGTGCCTTCGAGAATTGGCTTGGGCACCAGCGTCTTCGCCGTCTCGAACTTGCGCGCCAGGCGCAGCATATTGTTCTCGTAGTCCTCGGGACGCTCGGAGTAGAGCGCCTTCTCGTTGTGGCCGGAGCCGCGCGTGAAATATGCCGCGGCGGGATGGTCCGTCCCCGGCAGGGTGCGGTATCCGATGCCGTCGCCATCGACGTCCTTGTAGCGGGCAAATCCGCCCAGCTCTTCAAGCTGCCGCGCGTTGAGCACCTTGCCGCGGTTGATCGGCTTCTCCGGATACTCGAAGGGCTCCGACATCCAGTCGTTCATGCCCAGGTCGAGGTCGCTGAGGACGAAGACCGGGGTCTGCAACTGCTCGGCCAGATCGAAGGCCGCAATTCCCATCTCGAAGCACTCCTTCACCGAAGCGGGAAGCAGCATGACGTGCCTGGTATCGCCGTGCGAGAGGCCCGCGATAAAGCTGAGGTCGGCCTGCGAGGTGCGCGTGGGCAGCCCCGTGGAGGGGCCGGTGCGCTGCACGTCGAAGATGACGCCGGGGATCTCGACGTAGTATCCGAGGCCGGCAAACTCCGCCATCAGCGAGATGCCGGGGCCGGAGGTGGCCGTCATCGCGCGCGCGCCCGCCCATCCCGCGCCGAGAACCATGCCGATGGCGGCCAGTTCGTCTTCCGCCTGCACGGCGGCGAACGTCGCCTTGCCGTCCTTCTCCACGCGGTACTGCTTCATGGTGTCGATCAGGTCTTCGATCACCGAAGTGGACGGCGTGATGGGGTACCAGGCCACAACAGTGACGCCCGCAAACAGCGCGCCCAGCGCGGCGGCGGAGTTGCCGTCGATGATGATCTTGCCGTCGGTGGCCTTCATCGGCTCGACCGCGTAGGGGTCCTGCTTGGTCAGCGTGGCCGCGGCATACTCATAGCCGGCGCGCACGGCGCTCAGGTTCAGCTCTGCCGCCTTCACCTTCTTGGAAAACTGCTTGCGGACCGTGGCCTCCAGCGACTCCATGTCGATGGAGAGAAGCTGCGCCGCGACGCCCACGTACACCATGTTCTTCACCAACTTGCGCAGCTTAGGCTCCGCGCCCGTGGCGGCGGTGAGCCGGTCGAAGGGCACGGAATAGAAGGTCACATCCGAGCGCAGCTCATCCAGCTTCAGCGGTTCGTCGAAGATCACAACCGCGCCTGGAGCGAGCGAGAGAACGTCCTCCTGCGCGCGCTCCGGGTTCATGGAGATCAGGATGTCGGTGTCGCTCTTGCGCGCGATCCAGCCGTGCTTGCTGACACGAATGGTGAACCAGGTGGGAAGCCCCGCGATGTTGGAGGGGAAGAGGTTCTTGCCCGAGACAGGCACTCCCATGTGAAAGATGCTGCGCAGTAGAACTGCGTTGGCCGATTGCGACCCGGAGCCGTTTACCGTTGCAATCTGGATGGAGAAATCGTTGACGATCTGCTTTACGCCACTCGCAAGGTCCGATGTCGGCTGGCCCTGTACCTCAAGGTCGCTGGGTATCATTTAAGAACGCATCCCTCTCACAGTTTTATGTAGAACCGTTATCTGTCGAACGTATCAATCCTGGACGAAAAAAGACCGCGACACTCTGCTCCGCAAGCGCGATCAATCTCGCGTTCCTGCACTGGACGCTGGCCACTCCGCACGCAGAGTCTGCTTGCCGTTTCCCAGATTCGATTGTATTCCAGCCAGACCCTCTGATGATACGAAGGTTCTCCGGCGCCCAGGAATAGCGCTGCTTCGTCCTCGCTCCTCTTCGCTCTGGCCAGGGCAATGCAATCCGCTTCATGCCGACCCTGTACAATTCGTGTGGCTACAGCGAAACGAAGTGAGCGGGGTAGAGATATGCCGGGTCCGATTGACTTTACGCAGGGACGTTTGGAACCACGGGGGCCGCGCAGTCCGCGGTTGCGGCGCAAACTGATTGTCTTCCTGATCGTCATCGCCGCAATTATCTTCGGTACCAAGACCGCCCTGTCCTATTGGGTGGACCTGCTCTGGTTCCGGTCGCTCGGCTATTCAGACGTCTTCTGGACGACGTGGCGGATCGAGTGGGGCGTCTTCGCGATCTTCGCGGTCGCAACCTTCGTGATCCTGTACGGAGCATTTCTAGCTCTCAAGCGGGCCAGCCAGGCCAGCCTGCCCAGCGATCGCCAGATCATCCTCGGCGGACAGCCGGTCAATCTTTCCATCGAACCGGTGCTGCGCATCGTTGGCATCGTCGGCTCGCTGGCGGCAGCGGCCTTGTCCGGAACAGCGATGATGCAGGAGTGGCCCACGCTGGCCCTCTTCTGGTACGCGCCGCACGCCGCGGGCAGCATCAGCGATCCCATCTTCGGCCGTCCGCTCAACTTCTTCCTCTTCACCCTGCCCGCATGGCAGCTCATCCTGGGCTGGCTGCTTACGCTGGCCGTCATCGCGTGCGTTGTCGCCGTGGCGTTGATCGCCATCGCCGGCGGCTTCACCCTGCTGGACAAGCGCACGGCCAGCCACTCCGCTCCGGCCTGGCGCGGGCTCTCCATCACGGTTGCGTTTCTGCTCCTGGTGGTTGCCATGAACGTCTTCGTCAGCCGATTCCAGAGCCTGCTGGACCATCACACCATCTTCGAGGGCGTCAACTACACCGACGCGCACGTCACGCTGGCCGGACTGCTGATCGTCTGCGCAGCGCTAATCTTCGGCGCAGTCATTGCGCTGGTCAACGCGGCGCGCGGCGCGCGAGCAAAACTGCTTGTCGCCTCCGTGGTTCCGGCCGCCGCCTGCTACCTGGTGCTGAGCGTGGTGGGCTGGTACGTCAGCAACTTTATCGTCAAGCCCAACGAGCTGGTGCGCGAGACGCCCTATATCGCCAACAACATCAAGTTCACCCAGCAGGCTTATGGGTTGGACCAGTTCACCCAACGCGAGTTTCCCGCCGAGACCACGGTCGATGCCGCCGATCCGGCAAACAATCAGCCCACCCTGCAAAACATCCGCCTGTGGGACTGGCACGCCTTGCAGGACACCCTGCGCCAGGAGCAGGAGATTCGCACCTACTACGACTTTCCCGACATCGACATCGATCGCTACAACCTCGACGGCACCATGCGCGAGGTGATGCTGGCGGCGCGCGAGTTGAACGTGGAGAAGCTGCCCGAGAGCAGCCGCAACTGGATCAACGAGAAGCTCGTCTACACCCACGGCTATGGCGTCACCATGAACCCGGTGAATGGCTTCACATCGGAGGGGCTGCCCACGCTGCTGTTGAGCAACATGCCCGTGCAGAGCACGGTGAAGGGCCTGAACGTAACCCGGCCGGAGATTTATTTCGGCGAGCTGACCGATAACGATGTCTACGTCAAGACGCGCCAGAAGGAGTTCGACTTCCCACAGGGCGAGACCAATAGCGTCACCTCCTATCAGGGCACGGGCGGCATCGAACTGGGCGGATTTCTGCGCCGCGTTCTGCTCGCCTTCGAGCGCGACGATCTGGACAAGCTGCCCTTCAGCGACGACGTCAATCCGCAGAGCCGCCTGCTGATGCGGCGCAATGTGCGCGACCGTGTGGCTGCCCTGGCGCCCTTCCTCACCTTCGATCAGGACCCCTACATCGTGGTCGGCGACGATGGCCGTCTCTCCTGGGTGATGGATGCATTCACCACCTCCGACAGCTATCCCTACTCCACCCACTACGATATCGACGGCAACTCCATCAACTACATGCGCAACAGCGTCAAGGTGGTGATCGACGCCTACAACGGCACCACCACCTTCTACGTCTTCGACAACAACGACCCGGTGCTGGCTGCCTACCGGCGCATCTTCCCCAGCCTCTTCAAGGACGCCTCGCTGATGCCCGCCGACCTGCACAAACATGTGCGCTACCCGGAAAAACTCTTCAAGCTGCAGGCGCAGGTCTACGGCCTCTACCACATGACGGACCCGGCAGTCTTCTTCAACCGCGAGGACCTGTGGACAGTTGCCACCGAGACCAACGGCCAGAGCAGCGATGGACAGCAGACGACCGCGCCGATGCAGCCCAACTTCGTCCTGATGAAGCTGCCCGGAGAGACGGGAGTGGAGTTCGTGGAGATTCTTCCCTTCACGCCGGCCAACCGCAACAACCTGATCGGATGGATCGCCGGGCGCTCGGACGGAGCGAACTACGGCACGTCGGTGGTCTACGACTTTCCCAAAACCAAGCTGGTGGACGGCCCGCAACAGATCGAGTCGCGCATCGACCAGAACGCGCAGCTCTCCGGCCAGTTGACGCTGTGGAACCAGCAAGGCTCGCATGTGCTGCGCGGCAGCCTGCTGGTCATCCCCTCCGGCAAGGCGCTGCTCTACGCCGAGCCGATCTACCTGCAGGCGCAGCAGAGTCCCATGCCAGAGCTGCGCCTGGTCGTCCTCGCGCTGCAAGACAAGCTGGCCTACGGACCAACCTTCGAGGCTGCGCTGTCGTCGCTCTTCGGCGGCGAGACCTCGTCGCTGAGCGCCAGTGAATCCGCGCAATCCGCGCCGCAGGCTGCATCTGCATCTCAACCAGCGCCGAAGGTTGCGACAGACCAAAACGGACTCATCGCGGAGGCGGGCAAGGACTTCGCCGACTATCAACGCCTGACCGCGGAGGGCAAGTCAGGCGAGGCCGGCCAGAAGCTCGATCAACTGAAGCACGTCCTCGATCAACTGAACGCGCAGAAAAAATAGCGCCTTTTCGCAATTGCTATAGACCAAAAATGGATTGTCATTCTGGCGCAGCCCCCTCAAGTCGTCATTCTGGCGCAGCCAGAATCTCTGTATTTTGTTTGTAGCTCCTCTACACCTTCAGGAGATCAGCTTTAGCCACTACAATCGAGGCCGCACCGCCCTCGGCTCTTTGTAATCTTTTTGTACACGCATTGCGCATCCATCCATGCAGCGGGAGAATTGCGTTAGAGCGTGTCACCACGATTCAGCTACGCCGCCGTCTCCCCTTCCCCACAGACGACTCCCCGGTTCATCGCGATTGCCCGCCCGCAAGCATTCGGAGGCGAACCATGAACGCGCTGTTGATCTATCCCCGGTTTCCCGACACCTACTGGAGCTTCAAGCACGCGCTCTCGTTTCTGGGCAAGCGCGCGGCGCAGCCTCCTCTGGGACTGATGACTGTCGCGGCGCTTCTGCCCGCGAACTGGAAGAAGCGGCTGGTCGATACCAACGTGGAGCGGCTCACCGATAAGGACCTGGCGTGGGCCGACGTGGCGCTGCTCAGTGGAATGCATGTGCAGCACGAGCATCTGGCGGAGATCGTCGAACGCTGCCGCGCGCGCGGCCTGCGAACCGTTGTGGGCGGCCCCATCGCCAGCAGCATCCCCGCGAAGGAGCTGCGCGCGGACCACGTCGTCATCGGCGAGGCGGAAGAGTTGATCGCAACCCTGGCGCGCGATCTGGAGACGGGCGAGGCTACGCATGTATACGAGGCGACCGAGAGGCCAGCCATGAACATCAGCCCGCTGCCAGACCTCAGCCTCATCAAGATGAACCGCTACAACACCATGACCGTGCAGTACTCGCGCGGCTGCCCGTTCAACTGCGAGTTCTGCGACATCATCGAGATCTACGGACGCCGCCCTCGCACCAAGGCTGTGGCCCAGGTGCTGGCCGAGCTTGACCAGTTGCGCGCGGCGGGCTGGCGCGAATCTGTCTTTATCGTCGACGACAATTTTATCGGCAATAAAC
>DAIRTY010000135.1:0-1791 GCA_036803645.1 Acidobacteriaceae bacterium
GCCCAGCCACTTCACAGGTAACGTGGTCAGCTCTGGCACATACGTGATGAGTAACACACCGGCCAGCAGGATCACGTAAAACGGGAGCGTTGCGCGGTAGACAGCAGTCATCGGCTGCTTGAAGCGGTAAGCGGAGAGACAGAGGTTCATGCCGATGGGAGGTGTGAGATATCCGAGTTCCAGGTTGGCGAGGAAGATAACACCCATCTGCACGGGGTCGATGCCAAACTTCGCCGCAATCGGGCAGATCAGCGGGACCATCACGATGATGGCCGAGAACACGTCCATGAAGGAGCCCTTGATCAGCAGCACTATGTTCAGCAACAGGAGGAATTGGTACTTGGACAGGTTGTGGACATCCACCCAATTGGTCAACATGCCGGGGACATCTATGATGGCGAGATAGTAGGTGAGACCCTTGGCGACGCCGATGATCATGAGCACGCCGCCCATCACGGTCACGCACTCGAGTGCGACGCGGGGGAAATCGTGGCGGAGAGAAAACCCGCGCTTGATGAAGCATTCCACGATGAACGAATAGACCACGGTGATGGCGCCGGCTTCCACCATGGTGCCGAATCCGCCGAAGAGGCCCACGATCACGATCACCGGCACGGCGAGTTCCCACTTGGATTCCCAGAGTGACAGGCGCGCTTCGGCGAAGGAAAACTTCGCGCGCGGCGCGCCGCTACGCATGCCGTGAAACACACCGAAGGCCGAGACCATCGCGACCATCAGCAGCCCGGGCACAAAGCCACCCACGAAAAGCGCGTCGATGTGCACATTCTTGGCATAGACGGCGTAGAGGATCACCGGGAGGCTGGGCGGAAACAGCAGGCCGAGCGAGCCCGAGGCGTTGATCAGGCCGATGGAGAAGCGCTCCGAGTAGCGCGCCTTCATGAGCATCGGCAGCAGCAGGCCGCCCATGGAAACGATGGTGACGCCGGAGCCGGCCCAGGTGAAGATAGCGCAGCCGACGGCTGTAGTGGTCGCGAGGCCGCCCGGCAGCCAACCGAAAAAGGCGTTGTAGACGCGCAACAGACGCGTACTGGCGCCGCCTTCCACCAGCAGGTAGCCGGCCAGCGTGTAGAGCGGCAGTGACGGCAACACCTCCGAGACCATCAGAGAGTAGGCGTTGTCCGGCACGTCGGAGGCGGGTTGACCGGAGCCCCAGAGCAGCAGCAGGGCGACGCCGCCCAGGGTGGCGAAGATTGGCAGACCAAGGACGGCGCCGGCGAGGACTACGGGGATGCCGATCCACAAGACCGCATGCCCTTCGGGCTTTCCCACCAATCCGAGAATCAGCGGAACCAGGAGGAACGCGGCGGCAAGCAACCTCTGCCGCGCGCGGGGACCGGCGCCCTGGATGGCGCGGATGGTCACCAGCAGGAGACCGAACGGCATGACTGTGGCAGGGATCCACGCCGGGATTCCCAGGGCCAGTTCTTTGCCGCCGGCTCTTTCCAAAACGACGAACTCGTAGCTGGCCCAGCAAAGGCCGCCTGCGATGGCTGCTGTGAGACCGCAGGCGAACACGCGCACGGGGCCAACCCACTTTTCCGGCAGAAACGTGTTCGCGGACATGGAGAGCAGGCGGTCGCCGGATGCCGCCAGGCCGGCGCCAAGGAAGGCCACGCACAGCGTCAGTTGCTGCACGAAGACCACCGAGCCAGGGATTCCGGCGGCGCCCGCCAGGCGCGTCACCATGGCGATGCACGGCAACAGCGCCATCAGGGAAATGGCTGCAATCGACAGTCCTTTTTCCCCACCCGCGAGGACGCGCCAGACGCG
>DAIRTY010000135.1:1891-6034 GCA_036803645.1 Acidobacteriaceae bacterium
CCGCAGCCGCTGTACCTCTTCGAACAGGTCGGCAGGCACCATCTTGCCCTTCATCTTGGGGTAAACGGCCTCGGTCTGCTTGCGCCATTCGGCCAGGGCAGCCGGATCCAGCGTCGTGATCTCCAGCCGGTTGACTTTCTTCCCCGGCTGGCCCTTGGTCATCGTGTCGAGTGCCCGCGTATCCTGCGCGCGGATATCGTTCTTCAGCGCCTCGCCGGACCGGCGCGCGGCGGCGAGCATGGGGCCGCGCTGCACGGCCGGGATCTTCTCCCAGGTGGCCGTTGAGACGATGGTCGCTCCGATGAAGGCGGCCCACTTGACGTCGCACATGTATTTGGCCCGCTTGTAGAACTGAGCGGTTTCCGCGATCAAGGCCGTGGTGGGCACGGCATCGATGCCTTGCGTCTCGAGCTGCTGGACAATGTCGGTAGCGGCGAGCGGCACTACGCGAAAGCCGTTGGCCTTCCAAAGCTCCTCTTCAGTGGGGTCACCAGCCCAGGTGAAAAGCTTGAGCCTGCGCAGATCGTCAAGTCTGTGAATCGGCTTGGTGGAGAAGAACTGTACCCAGCCGGCGTCGCCCCAATTCAGTACCAGGTAACCTTTGTCCAAGATTCTCTTTTCGAGTCTGGGTGCGATACGGTCGCGCACGTAATCCAGCTCTTCGTAGTTGTCGAACATCATGGGGATCTGGAGGGCGGCCACGCCTTGGTCGATGTCGCCCAGGCCAGCGCTGGTCAGGGCCGCGGCCTGGATCGACCTGGACCGCAGCCTGCGGACGGCATCCGGGTCGTCGCCAACGACGCCACCGGCGCGGATGGACAAGTTGACATTGCCGTTGGATATCTTCTTCCATTCGGCGCCCATGTTCTCCATCACCTTGTACCACTGCGAATCGGTGGGCGCGAGCGTGGCCATAATGATGTCGACCTTCTCCGCCTTCTGGGCGTGAGCCGCTCCAGCCAGAGCGCACGCCATCGCGCAAACAACCATTGTCTTCCGCATGTCTCCTCCTTATTCTTGTTTCGGCTCTATCCCGAGGAATAGATCGTCGATATGCTTCAGCAACCAGCGCGCGCGGCGCTGCGCCACCAGGTTGGCCAGGCGGTTGCCGGGGTCCGCATCGGGATCCACCGCCAGCGCTTTTTCCAGCAGCGATCTGAACTCGGCGGCGTCCTGGGCCGGTACGCAGGCGTTCTCGGCGAACGAGACGTACGTGCCGGCGCGCTTGCCTTTGGAAAGTTCCAGGGCGCGGTCGAAGTGCTGGCGCATCAGCTTTTGCTGCACTTCCGGCTTCACTCCGCTGTGCGCCGCTTCAAGGGTGATCAGAAACTCCGGCAGCGCGCCCGCGTCGAAGTCTTCATCCAACTCGGCGACGCGGCGAATAATCGTCTCCACCAGCGGCAGTTCGGCGATGAGTTCGGGGCTGGTCTTGGAAAGGGAAATCGTGAGCCCCCGGGCAGCCGCCGTCCAGTAAAGCAAGGGAACGTCGCGCCTGGTAACGCGCTTCAGTGCGCTATCGGCATCGTTGTCGAGCGCCGCGGCGAAGCCCGGGTGATGCGCCTCGAGGCCGCGCATCCCATACCCGTAAGCGCGGATATAGAGCCGGCGCGCGCGGTGGCGCAGGGCATCGGCGCGTTCCAGGCTCTCGGCGCGGGCTTCGTCGATGCGCGAATCCACGAAAGCGTAGGAGTATTCGGTGAAGCCCTGGGCCGCGGCGAGCAGCAGGCCGGTGTGCTTGGGCGATTCCGCGAGGAGGCTCTCGTAGGTCTTGAGCCCGAAGGGGATGGCGGCTTCCACCAGTTCGGGGTCGTCGTCACTGGTGAAAGTGCTGCCTCCCGAGGCCAGCGCATTCCCGAGTTTGTTGATGGCCACCCGCTTGATCGAGCAGCCGGTCGACAGGAGCAGCGCGCTGCATACTGCTGCGCATCTTATGAGCATCTTCATAGATTCATCCCTATTTCATGCGTTTCCGCCCGTATGCCTGTTGCTTCCTACTCCCGGCAGATGCTGACTTTTCGTTGCGGCGACGGATCGAAGAAAATGGACGCGTCGTGGCGGCCGAACGCCTTCCGCAGCAGCGCCTCGATCTTTCTTTCAAGGTCCTTGTCCCCCTCTCCTTCGAAGCGGCCTTTGGCTTCCAACGGAAGGTTCCACTCGATCCCGCCGGCCAGCCGCACGTGCGTGATGCCGACTGCCACCGCTTTTTGGGTAATCCCTTTGCCGCGAAAGTAGGCGTCCGCGCCATCGAACCCCGTATTGGCGCCCTTGACAAGCAGAAACCTTCCCGGCGGGACGCTGCTGTTACACACCTTTCCAATCCGCGTCACCGGCTCCGGGGAAGTTTTATCTTCCAACATGATCCCCACGGTCACCTGTTCCACCCGGCGGCTGGTGAGATTCACGAGAAGCACTTTTAGCTCGGTGTCGCTAAGAATAGCGGCCCCAGCAATTTGCAGGGGGAATTCAGGCTGGAGCGGTCCGGTTCTGAGACTGAGGGATTCTTCCCGTTTGCCCGCGGCAGTATCTGCCTTCTGCGCCACGACGGGTAGAGCAATCCACAGCAAACTAACAATGACTGCGACGTGTTTCATGACGGCTGGACCTCCTTATCGAAGACAATCTAAGCCGGCCACCTTTCAAACCATAAGACTCCCGCCGTGGAGTAAAGAAAAGGCCAGCGAAGCGTTACAAGTGTACGGCGAAGAAGGAATCAACGAAGGCTCTCCGCGAAAAACTGTCCCACGCGCAATTCGTACTCCCGGCCGGCGGCCTTGAGCCCGTTCACGTGACCGCCGGAGGGAATGCGCCAGAACTGTTTCGGCTCTTTGGCCGCCGCGAAGTTCCGCTCGCTGTTGTCGGGCGGCGCGACTTTGTCGTCCATGCAGTGGACAATCAACAGCGGCCGCGGGCTAATGCGCGCAATCACGTCGGCCGGGCGTATCCGGCTCACATCGATTCCGGTACGCAGCCGCACAATCGACACCGTCAGCGGCGCGAAAGGAAATGACGGCAGCCCGATAAAGTGCTCGAAGCTGCTGCGGATGGCGGCGGGCGCGTCGCTGAAGGCGCTGTCGTCCACAACGGCCTTGATGCGGGAGTCGCCTGCCGCCGCCAGAATGGTGGCGGCGGCGCCGAGAGAAAGGCCCATGGCGCCGATCCGGTTCGGATCGACGTCGGACCGCGTCATTAGATAGTCCACCGCCGATATGATGTCAGGCGCCTCGAGAGCCCCAAATGTCACAGCGTCGCCGCTGCTGCGGCCCCGGTTGCGCATATCGTAGGTAAGGACGGAGAAGCCCTGCCGGACCAGGAAGTCCGCATAAGGCAGCATTTGAATCTGATTGTTGCCATAGCCATGCGAAAGCAGGACCGTCGCGCGCCGCGTCCCTGGAAAGAACCACGACGCGATCCTGGTGTGCGTCCGGCTTTGGAAGCTGACCTGGTACGGATGAAGGTTTGGGAAATCCCCAAGACCTTTTTCATAGTGACAAACAGCGGGGTGGATCGCCCGTTCCGAGGCGATCCACCCGATACCCAAGACTGCCGCAAGCAGCAGGGCAACGGCGGCCGCTGAGGCCGACAGTGCCCGGTTCGGCCGCCAACTCCCGAGGGGGCCGCGGTGCGCGCTGACTGGCCGAAAGGCTATCGACATAAGGGATCCTCCACCCGACTCTATTTGACTCTGCACACTGCCGCCCGATCTCACGCCGGGACTCAGCCCGCTGCCGGCCTCATGGCGCGCGATACACCTCTCGCCATCCACCGGTAGGCAGTGCCACGCCGATCACCGTGCCGACAAGCGCTCCCAACGGCGAGAGCACCGCTTTGCCGGAATTCGGAAACAAGTCATACTGGCCCCTACTCTGGGAATCCACGCCGACACCCACGGCCAGGCCGGCGCCTGTTCCAATCGCCAGCCCGATGAGCGTGTTTCGCCCGCGATGCCCAGGCCGCTTCAGATCGACGCGCCGGATGTCTTGCCGGGAGAGCGTCTCCTGGCTGGTCGTCGCGTTGATCGCCAGTGACTCGGGCGTCACGCGCTGCATGAACCCACGCAGGGTCTTTCCGTTGGCAAGCGTGACCCGGATCTCCGCTCCCGTGACAAGTTGGTTGAGGTTGGCCCAATTCGCAATGGGCTTGGCT
>DAIRTY010000136.1:0-5950 GCA_036803645.1 Acidobacteriaceae bacterium
TTGTGTTGGAATCAAAGCCAGCCTTCAGGCTCATCTTGTATTGGACAAGAGTGCTCATTGACGAAAATTCTTCGTTCCGGCATACTGGAAAGAGTGTCTCCGCCTTGTGCGGGGGCCAGTCAGATGCACCACGGCCGAACGGCTCATCCAGCCAGCAGTTGAAGACAAGCAATTCCGGATGGGTTCAGCGAGAAACAGCGCTGCTTGGGTTCGCGCGGTGGGAGACGAGGGAAGAATGGCAAAGAAGCTGTCCAAGAATATGGTGAAGGCGCGCGCGCTGGTGGAGCGGCGGCCCTACACCCTGATCGATGCAGTCCCACTCATCAAAAAGGCCAAGTACGCCAAGTTCGACGAGACCGTCGACCTGAATATCCGTCTGGGCGTCGATCCCAAGCACGCCGACCAGATGGTGCGCGGGACGGTCGTTCTGCCGCATGGGCTGGGCAAGACCAAGATCGTCGCGGTGATCACCTCGGGCGACAAGATCGCCGACGCGCTGGCAGCCGGAGCGGAGTTTGCCGGCGGCGACGAGCTGGTGGAGAAGATCCAGAAAGAGAACTGGACCGCCTTCGACGCGCTGATTGCCACGCCCGACATGATGAAGCTGGTGGGACGGCTGGGCAAGGTATTGGGGCCGAAGGGCCTGATGCCCAATCCCAAGACCGGCACGGTGACGACCGATGTAGTCTCCGCGATCAAGGAGATCAAGGCCGGCAAGGTCGAGTTCCGCACGGATAAAACCGCGCTGGTGCATGTGCCGGTTGGCAAGCTGTCGTTCGAGCCGAAGAAGCTGATCGATAACGCAATGACCGTCATCAGCGCCGTGCTGAAGGCCAAGCCGTCGGTGGCCAAGGGCAAGTACGTCAAGGGCATGACGATCAGCTCGACCATGGGGCCCGGCGTGCAGCTCGATTCGACCGTCCTGGAGTTGGCGGGCAAGGTTTAGAGGCAGTCTAAAGAAACAGGCCCACTCTGGCGCGTGAGCGAGGAGCGGGCGACGAAAGCGAAGAGGATTCAGTCATGGCATTGACCAGAGCAAAGAAGACGGAGAAGGTGAAGGCGCTCGCCAGCGAGCTGGAGCACTCGACTTCGGCCATCGTGGGCACATTCACGGGACTGACCGCAGCCAAGGACTACGGCCTGCGCAAGGCGATTCGCGGGGCGGGCGGCAGCTACCACGTTGTGAAGAACAAGCTGGTGGCGCTCGCCGGCGAGGGAACACAGATCGAGGCGGCGCTGCTGGGGCTGAAGGGCGTCTCGTCGGTGGCGTACACCTCGGGCGACCCGGTGGCGCTGGCCAAGGCGCTGGCCGGCTGGGTGAAGGACAACTCGGATTTCTTCCACTTCAAGCTGGGAATCGTCGATGGCAAGCTGCTCTCGGTCGATGAGATCAAGGCGCTGGCCACCATGCCGGGCAAGGAAGAGCTCTTCAGCAAGCTGCTGTTCCTGATTCAGTCTCCGGCGCAGCGGCTGGCTACGGTGATCAACGCCGCGGGACGCGATCTGGCGGTGGTGATCAACCAGGGCGTGGAGAAGGGCAAGTTTGCCGGAGCGGCCGAGGCGCCAGTTGCAGCGGAGCCGGTGGTCGAAGCTCCGGTGGCAGAGGTTGCGGTGGCAGAAGCTCCAGCGACTGAGGCTGTTGCCGCCGAGGCTCCGGTTGCAGAAGCGCCGGTTGCAGAGGCTGCCGTGGTCGAGGCTCCAGCCGCTGAGGTTGCGGCTGAAGATCTGGCTGCCGAGGCGCCCCCCGCCGAGGCGTAAATATTTTCGCTTCGTATTTCGACGGGGGCGCTGGTCTGGGCGCAACGGAAACCCGGCGGGATCGAGGCAACCGAAGAGGATTTGGGCTTCGGGCAGGCAAGTCCGCAGGATGCAGCACTAAAGTTTCGGAATTGAATTTATTAGGAGAAATGACATGGCAGACATTCAGCAGTTGGAAGATCAGATCGTTTCGCTCAGCCTGCTTGAGGCTTCGGCGTTGGTGAAGAAGCTGGAAGAGCGTCTCGGCGTCTCGGCGGCGGCAGCCGTTGCGGCCCCGGCGGCAGGCGGCGGAGCTGCAGCAGCGGCCCCGGTGGAAGAGAAGACCGAGTTCACCGTCATCCTGAAGGATGCGGGAGCGAACAAGATCTCTACCATCAAGGCAGTACGCGAAGTTACGGCCCTGGGCTTGAAGGAAGCCAAGGACCTGGTGGACGGCGCGCCGAAGGCCCTGAAGGAGAACATCTCGAAGGAAGATGCGGCTGCCATCGCCAAGAAGTTCGAAGGCGTCGCGACCGTCGAAATCAAATAGTTATCCCCTGCGACTTGCACACCGGGGCAGAACGCGGTATTCTTACCAATGGAGAACCGCCTCTGCCTTGGTGTGCTAGTAGGCAGACAGCGCTTCCGGACACCTCGGCAACCTTAATAGACACCTCGGCAACCTTAATATTGGACAATTCGTCAAACGGATGCTTCGGCATCGCAGGCAATTTTGCAACTTTGGCATCCAGCTAAGGCTGGATTCGGCATCCACGGAAACAGTGGCAATCCAGCTAAGGCTGGCTTCGACATCACCATCTACGCAACTCTTCCGGTCCATCCCGCGTGTGCGGGCTACGGGGCCGGCCATCTGCAAGTCTGGCGGCGGACATGCACGGTGACACGGGAACGGCAGCGGCAGCAAAACCTTGAGGCTAGGCGAGCTTCAAAGGGCGGCAGGCATCCAGTTTAGAGATAGAAACAGTGCACAAGCCGGTATTTGCGCTCACGGGGCGTTTTGTCCCTGCGAGCGCCTTTCTGCGTTTACCATCCTCCCTCGTGGAAGCAAATGCAATCGAGCTTACGCGAACTTTATAGCAGTTCCAGCAGCCCAGCGATAGTTAAATTTTTTTGCTGGACTGGCGCATTGAGACGTAACCAGGTACAGGCGCACAGACCAAACCACATCGAGGGTGGGGAGGCGAAACAAGCGTAGACGGAACAGATTTCGGAGAGCTGCATTGCGGCCCTCCACCTCCAAGCGCGACCGGCGGGCACCCCGCACCGGCAGCGATCCACGGAAGGCCTCGAACAGAAGTTTTCAGGAGAAGAGCATGTCCAGCGAAATGCGCGCGGTCCGCAGCCGCCTCGATTTTTCCAAGATTTCCACGTCCATCAAGATCCCCAATCTCATCGAAGTGCAGCGCCGCAGTTATGAGCGCTTTCTGCAGATGGACAAGCTGCCTCAGGAGCGCGAGGACAACGGCCTGCAGTCGGTGTTCACCTCGGTGTTTCCGATTACGGACTTCCGCAATATTTCGGAGTTGGAGTTTGTCGACTACTCGATCGGCAACTGGGAGTGCAAGTGCGGCTACCTGAAGGGGCTGAACCATCTGCGCACGGCGTGCTCCAACTGCGGCCACATGGTCATCACCGACCCCTTCCATCCGGGAGACGTGCTGTGCAGCTTCTGCGGGACGTACAACAAGAACACGCCTGACTTCTGCACCAAGTGCGGCGACCCGGTTGGGTTGCAGTTGAAGTACGACCAGGCGGAGTGCGAAGAGCGCGGCATGACCTACTCGGCGCCGCTGAAGGTGACCATCCGCCTGAAGGTCTACGACAAGGACCCCGAGACTGGCGTGAAGAGCCTGCGCGACATGAAGGAGCAGGAGGTCTTCTTCGGCGACATTCCGCTGATGAGCGCCAACGGCACCTTCATCGTGAACGGCACAGAGCGCGTCATCGTCAGCCAGTTGCATCGCTCGCCCGGCGTCTTCTTCGAGACGGCCAACAACCGCACCTACTTTCTGGGCAAGATCATCCCGTATCGCGGAAGCTGGGTGGAGTTTGAATACGACCAGAAGAACACGCTGTATGTGCGCATCGACCGCAAGCGCAAGTTCCTGGGCACGATCTTCCTGCGCGCGCTCGGCCTGCGCACCGACGAAGAGATTCTGAAGACCTTCTACACGGTGGACACGATCCACGTGAAGGACGGCAAGCTGTACTGGAAGGTGGTCCCCGATACCCAGTCGACCAACCTGCTGGGCACGCGCCCCGCGCTGGGCATCACGGTGAAGGGCGAGGAGCTGGCCCCGGCGACGCGCAAGATTTCGCCTCACACCTTGAAGCTGCTGCGTTCGCACAAGATCGAGTCAGTCGAGGTGGAGACGAGCGAGTTCGACGGCGCAATGACTGCGTCGGATGTGGTGGATATGACCACCGGCGAGCTGCTCTATGAGGCAAACCAGGAGCTGACCGCCGACAAGCTGCACAAGGTGCTGCAGGCGGGCGTGACCTCGATCGAGATATTCTTCCCGGAGCGCGACGATGTGGGCAACATCATCACCAACACGCTGCGGCGCGACACGGTGCGCAAGCCGGAAGAGGCGCTGATCGAGATCTACCGCAAGCTGCGTCCCGGCGACCCGCCGACGCTGGACACGGCGAGCGCGCTCTTCGAGGGCATGTTCTTCGACCAGCGCAAGTACGACTTTTCGCGCGTTGGCCGGCTGAAGTTCAACATCAAGCTCTACGAGAACCAGGACGCCAGCGGGCTAGACAAGCGCACGCTGACGCCGGAGGACTTCTACGGGACGATCCGCTACCTGCTGAAGCTGCGCAAGAACATCGGCATGGTGGACGACATCGACCACCTGGGCAACCGCCGCGTGCGCGCCGTGGGCGAGCTGATGGAGAACCAGTTCCGCATTGGCCTTGTCCGCATGGAGCGGGCGATCAAGGAGAAGATGAGCGTCTATCAGGAGATGTCGACGGCGATGCCGCACGACCTGATCAACGCCAAGCCGGTGATGGCGGCGATCCGCGAGTTCTTCGGATCGAGCCAGCTCTCGCAGTTCATGGACCAGACCAATCCGCTGTCGGAGATCACGCACAAGCGCCGCCTCTCCGCCCTCGGGCCGGGCGGATTGTCACGCGAGCGCGCGGGCTTCGAGGTGCGCGACGTCCATCCCACGCACTACGGACGCATCTGCCCGATCGAGACGCCAGAAGGCCCGAACATCGGCCTCATCAGCTCGCTCTCCTGCTTTGCGCGCATCAACGAGTACGGCTTCATCGAGTCGCCCTACCGCCGCGTGAAGGACGGGCGCGTTCTGGATTACTTCGCGGTGGTCAACGCCGGCGAGAGCACGCTGCGCCAGGGCGACCCCATCGAGTCCAACGAGCTGCGCAAGCTGAACGACCGCCTGCGCAAGGAGAAGAAGCGCACGGTGGAGGTTGAGCCGTTCAGCTTCTACCTTTCGGCGTGGGAGGAAGACCGGCACACCATCGCGCAGGCCAACATCGAGCTGGACGAGAAGCTCAACATCGTGCAGAACGTCGTCGATGCGCGGCGGCAGGGCAATTTCGTGCTGGTTCCCAAGGCGGACGTGGACTACATCGACGTCTCGCCGAAGCAACTGGTCTCGGTGGCCGCTTCGCTGGTTCCGTTCCTGGAACATGACGACGCCAATCGCGCTCTGATGGGCGCAAACATGCAGCGCCAGTCGGTGCCGCTGCTGGTCTCTGAAGCTCCCTACGTCGGCACCGGCATGGAGGGCGTCACCGCGCGCGATTCCGGCGCCGTGATTCTGGCCAAGCGCAACGGCATCGTGGATTCGGTGGACTCCGAGCGCATCATCGTGCGCGTCGAAGGAGAACACCACCCCACGCAGCTCTCGCGCGAGGTCGGCTCGGACATCTATCAACTGACCAAGTTCAAGCGCTCCAACCAGAACACCTGCATCAACCAGAAGCCGATCGTCAGCCAGGGCGACCGCGTGGTGAAGGGGCAGGTGATCGCCGACGGGCCATGCACGGAGCAAGGCGAACTCGGACTGGGACGCAACGTACTGGTCGCCTTCATGCCGTGGCGCGGGTATAACTTCGAGGACGCCATTCTCATCAGCGAAAAGCTGGTGAAGGACGACTACTACACCTCCATCCACATCGAGGAGTTCGAGATCGAGGCGCGCGACACCAAGCTGGG
>DAIRTY010000137.1:0-5917 GCA_036803645.1 Acidobacteriaceae bacterium
GCGTAGGGAACCTCCTCGCCGGTCAGCATCAATATCTTCTCGCGGATCAGCTCCGCCACCAGAAACCGTTCGGGCTGATCCGTCACCTGGTCGCGCGGGAAGTAGCGCTGGCCCTCGGGCAGCACCGCGACGATCTTCTCCAGCAGCAGATCCAGCCCCTCCTTCTTGCGCGCGGAGATCGGCACCACCTCGGCAAACTTGTGCTGCGCGCTCCAGTGCGCCATCAGCGGCAGCAGCTCCTCCTTGCGCACCGCGTCGATCTTGTTCAGCACCAGCACCACGGGGCAGTCCAGCCGCTTGACCAGCGACAGCGCAAAGTCGTCCTCCGCCGCGCTCATCGCCATGCGGCCCGTGGCCTTCACTTTCTCGCCGGGGACTTCCGCTTTAGCCAGCCGGTGCGTCACATCGACAATAAACAGCACCGCATCGCGCGATTCCAGCGCGTCCTGCACCTCCTGCATCATGCGCCGGTCCAGCTGCGACTCCGGCTTATGAATGCCCGGCGTATCCACCAGCACCACCTGCGCCGCCGGATGGCCCGCCTCACCCGTTGTCTTTTTTTTGAGCGGAACCTCAAGCACTCCATGGATGCGCGTCCGCGTGGTCTGCGGCTTGTGCGTCACAATAGCGAGCTTCTGCCCCAGCAGCGCATTCAGCAGCGTAGACTTGCCCGCGTTGGGCCGGCCAATGATGGAAACGAATCCCGAGCGAAATGCCATCCCCCATTATCGCCCCGCCGCCCCGCCACATCGCGGGCACTCCATTTCCCACACAGTAGAGAAACCTCTTCGCCTGCACATGGAGTTGCCACGATGTTGTTTTCCGCAACTCCGCAACTCCGTTAGGGGTTACACTTCATGTGCGCACTGATGCGCCATCCAATAAAGGACTTCAAGCCATGGGAAGATTCTTCGGCTGTGTTCTGTTTTCCATCGTTCTGCTGGGTTGCGGTTCCCGCACCTGGGCTCAGACCGATGTCGCGGTCAGCGTACTCGGCGCATTCAATCAATCGACCAGCGGGTCCGTAATAACGCAGAGCCCCTCGAACCAGGCAGGAGTTCTGATCGAGGCACGGCACATTCGCAATCCTCTGGTCGGCTACGAAGTGACGTACGCATATAACCGCGCCAATCAGTCGTACACGAATAATTCAGTAGTGTGTTCTGGATTTGGATGTTCCGGCCCAACCTCAGCCGCTGTTCCAGCCAACGCTCACGAGTTTACGGCAGATTGGGTTGCGTCGTTCAAGGTCCTCACACTAAGACCGTTTGTCCTTGCCGGCGGCGGCGCCTTGATCAATGTCCCTGCCAACGGAACCATGACGTCGGAGTCTGTGAGTTGTGGACCGCTGGGAATGCCCTGTGGTCTATCAATCACTAGCACGCCGACACCGACACAGAGCGAAACCAAGGCCAGCTTTATCTATGGAGCTGGTGTGGATTGGACTGTGCTGCCGCACCTCGGCCTGCGATTTCAGTACCGCGGGCGGGTATCCAAGGCTCCCGACCTGACGACAGCCTTCTCCTCGACGGGAAACTTTACTCGCACCTCGGAGCCTGTGATCGGCGCATTCTTCCGGTTCTAACCGAGGCCGGGTGCCCCATCCTTCGGCTTCGCTCAGGACAGGCTCTTCGATTCTGAGGCGTAGGATTCCAGATTCATCCGCAGCCGTCTTACTCCGCCGCCGGCTCCACCAGCCCCACTCTTACCCGCTCCACCTTGCGGTCGGTCGAGGCCAACACCTCCAGCCGCAGCCCATCCTCCTCGACCACCTCGCCGGGCAGAGGAATGTGCCCTGCAATCTCCGAGACAAGCCCACCCAGCGTAGTCGCTTCGTAGTGCTGCGGGAAGAAGAGTGGCAGCCGATGCGCCAATATCTCCTTGCCCTCGCTCTCCGCGTCCCCATCGTCAGCCTGCGAACCCTCCGCCTCGCTCTCCCCCGGCTCCGCAAACAGCTCCCGCAGCCGCGCGACATCGAAGCTGCCCGGCACCACGAATCGCCCATCGGCCTCGCGCACCGGCTCGTCAATCTCCTCGGCCTCGTCGTGTTCGTCGGCAATCGACCCCACAATCGCCTCCAACAGGTCCTCGATCGTCACCAGCCCGGCCACGCCGCCGTACTCGTCGATCACGACCCGCATGTGCTGCTTCTCCATCTGCATCTCGCGCAGCAGCTCGGCCACCTTCTTCGTCTCCGGCACAAACTCCGCTGGCTTCTGCAACTGCCCCACCGTGCGAGTGGCCGCGTCCGCATCCCGCACATGCAGCAGGTCGCGCGCAAAGACGATCCCCGTCACATGGTCCAGCGATCCGGCAAAGACCGGCACGCGCGAGAAGGCATTCTGCTTCAGCTCCTCCAGCAGGCCCGCCAGGCTCATCCCCTCCGGCACAGCGAAGATCGCCGGCCGCGGCGTCATCACCTCGCGCACCACCTTGTCGCCGAACTCCACCGCCGAGCGCACCAGCGCGCGGTCGCTCTCTTCAAGGATGCCCTCTTCCTCGCCCGCCTCCAGCAGCGCGTCCATCGCCTCCGACGGATGCTCCTCCTCCGCAGCGTCCTCTGGCTCCGCCAGCGCCACAATCGACAGCAGCAGCCCCAGCGTCAACGTCACCGGCAGAATCAGGTAGAACAGCGCCTCCAGCAGATAGCGTATGCGAGCGATCCACAGCCCGCGCGTGCGCGCAAACAGGACCTGCGGAATCAACCGGTCGAAGACCAGGATCAGCAGCACCAGCTCGAAGAGCGTGATCGCAACCTCGCTCCCCAGCGACGCCACGCCAAAGAGCACCGCGAGATACAGCCGCAGCCCCAGCAGCAGCGCGATCGCCGACAGCGCAAGCTGCCGCAGCACCGACGCCGACAGTGCCAGGCTCTCGCGCCCCAGATGCAGCCTCGGCTCCACCACCTGCGTCCACGCGTCGATGTTGTCCTGGTACTCGCGCGCCAGAAACTTGCCCATCTCGCCGTAGACGCGGTCCACATACGCCGCCAGGGCAAGCACCGCCAGCAGCGCCGCCAGCGTCACCCAATACGCCCCGCTCACGCCCGCACCCCTGTGCGCTTGTCATTCTGAGCGGAGCGAAGAATCCCCGCATTTCGCTTTTGCTTGTTCTTTAGTTTGTCATTCCGCAGCGCAGCGGAGGAATCTGCTTTTGTCGTTGTTCCAACCTTAGTCACCCTTGCGATCAACCCCGTCTCCACGCGCAACTCCCGCCGCAACTCCGCCTCGCGCGCCGCCATCTCGCCCGCATCCGCCTCATGGTCGAAGCCCGCCAGGTGCAGCGTCCCATGCAGCAGCAACACCCTTACCTCGTCCCTCAGCGAGTGGCCAAACCGCACCGCCTGCCGCGCCGCCGTCTCCAGCGAGATCGCCAGATCGCCCGCCACGCCCGAGCCATTCCCGGCAGGCACAGAACTGTCGCCGATGCTCGCGTCCCACGCCGGAAACGACAACACATCGGTCGCCTTGTTCTTCCCGCGAAAAGTTTTGTTCAGCCGCTTCAGCGTCGCATCGTCAGCTAACAACACATGCACCTCGCCTTTGATGCCCACCGCCGCCCGCGCGCGATTCAAAAACCGCGCAAGTCCGGCCCTCGATAGCCCCAGCGTCTGCCAGGGCTTCGTCTCGTCTGCCACGCCTCGCGGAGCTTCCAGGGTAATCATCTATTATTTGATGCTACTAGAGCCTGCCCGAGCGCACCTTGCCGAAGTGCATGGCGAGTTGGATCGACATCAGCAGCACTCCCAGCCCTACCGCACCCCACCCCAGCGCAGCCGCACAGCCCCGCGGCCAGAAGAAGTGCAGCAGCAGCGCTCCGGCCAACAGGTTCGCAAATCCCCATAGAACATTCGTCAGCGGCGAAGACTCGCCCACTCCCGGCGGTTTGGCAAACGGCGACTGGAACGGGTTCCCGCAGGTCCCCTGCACAAAATGTGGAACTCCATTGACCAGAAACGCCCCACCCAAAAATTCCAGCAGATAACAGTACCAATGCATCCCTATGGTTTCCCTTCGCACCCTACTGTAGCTTGGTGTTTCCTGTTCCCTGTTCCCTGTTCCCTGTTCCCTGCTCTACCGCATCGGCAAGCCCGGCGTCGCCCAGCGCCAGCGGCAACTGCTGCGCCCGCCCATAGCTGTCGTAGGCCCGCACAATCCGCTGCACCAGATGGTGCCGCACCACGTCCACCTCCTCGAAGTGGCAGAAGCGAATCCCCTCCACTCCATCCAGCACATGCAGCGCCTCGAACAGCCCGGACTTCTTCGGATTGGGCAGATCGATCTGCGTCAGGTCGCCCGTAATCACGGCCTTCGAGCCATTGCCCATGCGCGTCACGAACATCTTCATCTGCTCCATCGTGGTGTTCTGCGCCTCGTCCATGATGATGAACGCGTCGTTCAGCGTGCGCCCGCGCATGAAGGCCAGCGGCGCCACCTCGATCACATTCCGTTCCAGCAGGTTGTCCACTTTGCCCTGGTCCAGCAGGTCGTAGAGCGCGTCGTACAGAGGCCGCAGATACGGATCGACCTTCTCCTGCAAGCTCCCCGGCAGGAACCCCAACCGCTCGCCCGCCTCCACCGCCGGCCGCACCAGGATGATCCGGCTCACCCGCTTGGCCATCAGCGCCGCGACGGCCATCGCCACGGCAAGATACGTCTTGCCCGTTCCGGCCGGCCCCAGCCCGAAGGTCATGTCAGCTTGCTCGATCGCCTCCACATACTTCCGCTGGTTGGGCGAACGCGGCTGCACCATCCGCTTCACTCCCGTCGAACGCTGCCTGCCCGAATCCACCAGCGACTTCAGCGTCACCCCCTGATCCGCGATCACCAGCCGCAGCATTCCCTTCAGTTCGCCATTCTGCAGCGTCACACCCGATTTGCGCAGCGACTCGAAGTCGGCAAAGATGCGCTCTACCTGCTCCACGCTCTCCGGCGGTCCGCCAATCTCGATCGCGTCCGAGCGCAGATCGATCGTCACCTGAAGCCCGTCCTCCATCAGCCGAAGGTTCTCGTCGCGGGTCCCGTACAGGGGCTCAATACCAGGCGTGATCTCGAGCGATTTTTTTATCAAGTGGTTTTCTGACCTCCGTCAGGACGTACAAGGGTTGGGCGCCGAAAAGAGGACGCACAGGAGTTGTTGGAGAGCTTCGGCAGAATGCGCAAGCTCCGCGCAGCACAGTGAATCGTCAGCGGGGTTGCGATCGGATTGGCGAGGGTTGCCAATAATTTGCCGAAGTTGCGCACAGACTAGATCGCACCCCGCACACAGTCAAGTCAATTTTTGATGCACCCGGAATCACCCGCGATACATCCCCGAAGAAGTTGTCATTCAAATGAAGTTGTCATTCTGAGCGCAGCATCCGAAGCCGTCATTCTGGCGCAGCCAGAATCTCAGTATTTCGCCGTTGCTTGTTTTACGTCGTTGTCTGTTCTTGCTGTCATCCTGAGCGCGTCTTTCGAGCGCGAAGGACCCCGACGCTCCCCGCCCCACCCCAACCGCCCGTCCCTTTCTCCCACAAAACTCCAGCCCGCGCGTCTCTCCTGTAGGATTCTCACTCAGAAGGAATTGCCCCCACCATGACGACGCGTACGCCACACCATGCAACTTCCCGCCGCTTCAGCTTCGCATTCGCCCTCACCGCGCTCCTCGTAATAGCCCTCGCCGCAGCCCTCGCTTCCGGCCAGAAAGCGCCGCCGCAGCCTGCTCCCGCAGCGCAGACAACACCCAACCAGCAGCAAGCCTTCGAGGTTGCTGCGATCCGTCTCTCGCAGCCCAGCGCCAGCAGTTTTTACATCAACGGATGGGGAACCGACCAGTTCACCGGAAGAAACGTAACTCTTCAACTGTTGATCTCGATCGCCTACAACGTGCCGAACTACAAAAACATTCTGGGCGCGCCGGGCTGGCTCGACTCGCA
>DAIRTY010000138.1:0-5881 GCA_036803645.1 Acidobacteriaceae bacterium
TCGGAGACGGACGGGCGCGAGTACCACTTCACCGACCGCGCAACCTTCGAGCGGATGATTGCGGCGGACGAGTTCATGGAGTGGGCCGAGGTCTTCGGCAACTACTATGGGACGGCGCGGACGGCGCTCGGGCACGCGCGCGCGGCGGCGAAGGACCTGCTGCTGGACATCGACGTGCAGGGCGCGAAGCAGGTGATGCGGCGGATGCCGGAGGCGGTGTCGATCTTCATCCTGCCGCCCAGCCCCGAGGTTCTGGAGATGCGTCTGCGCCACCGCAGCGAGGCCGAGCACATGACATCGGAAGAGGTGATCGAGCGGCGGCTGCAGCAGGCGCGCAGCGAGGTAGAGCAGGTGTGGGAGTACAAGTACGCTCTGGTGAACGACGTGCTGGACCAGGCGACGGCGGAGCTGCGTGCGATTGTGCTCTGCGAACGCGGCGAAGGCGACGGAGTGACGGCGATGGCGGCGAGTTGCAGGACGGATGCGCGGCCGGCGCGGCTGGACGCCGTGCTGGAGAGCTTCCACGTTGGGTGACCGCTATCCCAATGCAAATACTGAGATTCTGGCTACGCCAGAATGACGGCGGATGTGGACCTGTTATCCACCGGGAGACCGGGAAGGACAAATTGTCGCGGTTGGGGTAGATTGAAAGCATCCCACGCGAGGTGCGAACAATGGCGAATGAAGATCCTCTGCACAACAAGTACAGCCTTGTAAGGGGTGCCGCGCGCAGGGCACGCCAGTTGCAGTCGGGCGCTGCGCCGCTGATGGCCACCAAGAGCATAAAGGCCTGCCGCGTGGCGCAGGACGAGATCAACCAGGGGCGCGTGACCTTTGTGGTCAGCCATAAGAAGGAAGCCGTCGTCGCGCCTGAGCCGGCGGAGCAGGACCAGTAGCCGCCGCGATGCAGGACGAGGGCGGAACGCAGGTGCGCGCATGGGTCGAGTACTTCCGTGACCTGGGCGTTCACGACTTTTATCGACGCGGAGAGCCGGCGCCGCAGGCTGCGTGCGATGCGGACGCGGGTCCGGCAACGATGAACGCAGCGGTGGAGAGCGGCGGATATTTTCCAGGCGATACAACTGCAACGCCGCCGATTGCCGAGACGAACTTTATGCCGCCGCCAGCCAGACTTATCTCGTTCAACGACCTTGCGCCGATGCCTTCGGCGGCGATTCCGGCTGCGGAGCGCGAGGCTGCGCTGCGCGCGATCGAGGAGGAGATTGGCGACTGCACGCGCTGTCCGCTGGCGTATGCGGGGCGGCACAAGATCGTCTTTGGCGACGGAGCGGCGACCGCGCGGCTGATGTTTGTGGGCGAAGGGCCGGGCGCGGACGAGGACGCGCAGGGGCTTCCGTTTGTCGGCAAGGCGGGGCAGTTGCTCAACAACATGATTGGTGCGATGGGGCTACAGCGGGCGGAGGTGTACATCGCGAACATCGTGAAGTGCAGGCCGCCGGGCAACCGCGTGCCGGAGCCGGCGGAGGCGAATACCTGCTCGCAGTTTCTGCTGCGGCAGATCGACGTGGTGCGGCCGGAGGCGATTGTTGCGCTGGGAGCGACCGCGGCGACCTATCTGCTGGGAGTGAAGCAGTCGCTCGGCTCGCTGCGCGGTCAGTGGCACAACTGCCGCGGCGCAAAGCTGGCGGTGACGTATCATCCTGCGTTCCTGCTGCGCGATCCGCGGCAGAAGGCGGAGGCGTGGAAGGACCTGCAGATGGTGATGGCGGAGCTCGGGCTTACGCCGCCGGCACGCAAGTAATCAGCGCGGCGGCAACGCGCTTCAACTCTTTAGGATGACGACGAATGGTTAGGGCCCCTTCTGGCGGTCGTCTCGCAAGAACGCGGGGCGAAGCGGTTCCGGGGCAGCAAACGCAAGCTCCCGTGCGGGCGACTGCAGCTCCGGCATGGGGCTTGCCTGGAAGATCTTTCTGCATTGACTGGCCGTCCAGCGCGCCCATTTCTTCGACTTCTTGCGGCGCGCGCTGTCGGTGGAGATTCCCGTGCCAGCGTACATCTGCCGGTAGAGCTTGGAGAGGAACATGAACGCGAGCCGGGCGCGTAGAGTCGGCGTGCAGGCCGACCTCTGCCAGATGGCGCTCCAGTTATAGAACTTGTCCCAGACACGCTGCGTGCGTTCGCGAATCTCGTCCGAACTCATCGAGGGGTGGGGGGTGAACATCTTGGGACGGACCTCGGAGGGGATGAGCCAGTAGCGGGTGATGGGCACATCGCCGACGAGGGTGGGATGGAGGGCCTGCTCTTTCTCCCAGCGGATGAAGTCCACGGTGCCGGGGAAGGGGGTCATCATCACAAATTGGGCGAAGGTGACACCGGCCTTCAACGCCATCTCGACGGTGGCGTCGAAGGTTGCGGGTTTGTCTGTCGGCAGGCCAAAGATGAACGAGCCGAGGACGTGGACGCCGTGCTTCTTGAAGGTCTGCAACTGGCTGGCCAGCGCATCGCCGGAGTAGTTGAAGTCCTTGAAGACGGCCTTGAGTCCCTCCGGCGTTACCGCTTCGACACCGACCAGAGCGCCCTTGATGTTGGCCTTGCGCATGGCATCGAGGAACTCTCCGTCCTCTCCCGCTTCCATGGTGATCTGAGTGAAGAAGACCATGTCTTTGGGCAGCCTGGCCAGCTCTGCCATGAGATGGAAGCGCTCTGTCCGGATCGCGGTCAGCTCTTCCAGCCTGGTGAGGTTGTTCTGCTCGCGCGCCAGCCGCAGATCGGTCAACGACACGGGATAGAAGTTGTCGTCGGCCAGAGCGATGAAGCGGAAACCGATTCGGCGCAGATGCACGATCTCGTCGATCACGCTCTGGAACCGGCGCTGCCTGGGTTTCTGTCCATCGGTCCGCCAGACGCTGCAGAAGGAGCAGTGCTTGGGACATCCGCGAATCGTCTGCACCGACGCCCACATGTACTTGTCGCGCGGCACAAGGTCCCAGCGCGCGGGCAGAAACTGGCTGCCTTCAATCCGTCCACCGTCGTAGAGGCGTTGCATCTTGCCCGCAAGGCAATCGGTGACGGCGTTGCCCCAGGCAATGTCGCCGTCGCCCATCACCACGGCGTGGGCCTGGCCGACCTCGAGGGCTTCCTCGGGATAGAGCGTGGCGTGAATGCCTCCATAGATCACCCACGCGCCGCGTTCGCGCGCCATGCGGCCGACCGCATATCCACGCAGCGCGTTGCCGGTGTGCACACTGATGCCAACGATGTCTCCAGGCTGAATGCTCTCTGGCACAACCTGTTCCAGCGACTCATCGACGAGGATGGGATCGCCCGCCTGAACGGGGGTGGCTGCGGCAAGCACGAACAACCATCTCGGCGTGATGACGGCCGTGCCAAAAGAATTGTCGCTGGGGTTGACCAGGTGAACCTTCATCGAAAACAGCCTTTCCTGGTGCAAGAAGAGCGGGTCCAGTGAGCATGTTCGCTCCGGCCGATCCGTGACATATTGCGCCGTTGCATAGTTCCAGTTGCGAACCCACACTGGACGCTGTCGTTTATCATACTTGCTTGCGGTAACGGCTGACGAGACGGACAACGCCGCAACGTTTTGCGTCCGGGGAAAACACTTATCATCAATGGTGTGACTGGCAGATTGCCGGGATGGATTTCGATCTGGATGAAATTGCCGCCGATGCAACATTGCAGTTACTGCATACCGGTCGAGTGGTCCACACAGCGCCGGCTTGTAAACTGGATCTGCACAGTTTGCATGCTGGATGGTATGAAGGAGACACGCTTTGCGTTTGTTTGAATGCTTCTGGAAAGAGTGGCCTGTGCCGGGGAAGGTTCTGGCCGGAGTTCTGGGTGTGTCGCTTGCGGCACTGATGGCAGGATGCAACAAGAAGGCGCCCCCGGTTGTCGCTCCCGCGATGCAGGCGATGCCGGTGATGGTGCAGCCGGTGACGCTGGCGAGCGTGCCCAGCACGGACAGCTATGTGGCGACGATCAAGAGCCGGCGTTCGGCGACGATCGAGCCGCAGGTGGATGGCAACCTGACGAAGATACTGGTGAGATCGGGCGACGCGGTGAAGGCCGGCGCGGTGCTGATGCAGATCGACCCGCTGAAGCAGGTGGCGACGGTGGAGGCGCAGCAGGCGACCGAGCAGCAACAGAAGGCCGTCTACCAGTACAACGAGACCGACCTGGTGCGGCAGACGCAACTGTACAAGGACGGGATCATCTCCAAGCAGGCGTACGACCAGGCGATGCAGGCGTTTGCAAATTCTAAGGCGGCGCTGGATTCGGCGGGGGCGCAGACCAGGACGCAGCGCGAACAGCTTGCGTACTACCAGATCCGCGCGCCGTTCGCGGGCATTGTGGGCGACATTCCTGTGCATCTGGGCGACTACGTCTCGTCGAGTACGACGCTGACCACGGTGGACGAGGACAAAGACCTCGAGGCATACATCTACATCCCGACTGAGCGCGCGGCCCAGGCGCGCAACGGGCTGGGGGTTGACCTGCTGGATGTGAGTGGAGCGGTGCTGGCGCATACCAGTCTGGATTTTGTTTCGCCCGAGGTGGACAACAATTTGCAGGGGGTTCTGGTGAAGGCCCCGGTCCCGAAGGCATCGCAGCAACTGCGCAACGGGCAGATATTGAACGCGCGCATTACATGGAGCACGGCGCAGACGCCAACAGTTCCGGTGCTTGCGGTGACGCGCATCGGCGACCAGAGCTTCCTGTATGTGGCGGCGGCTCAGGGCGGCGGATTCGCAGCGCACCAGGTCTCGGTGAAGCTGGGCGAGCCGGTTGGCAATCTGTATCCCGTGCTGGGCGGGCTGAATCTGGGCGACCGCGTGATCCTGTCGGGGATCCAGTTCCTTCAGGAGGGCGTGCCGGTTGTTCCGATGCAGGCACCGGCGCCGCAGGCGAAGACAGGACATTGAAGGGTTGAGGTCTTGCCCTTGCGCAGGACAGAAAAGGCAGAGAATTTTGGTTGAGTTTTTTATTCGCCGTCCCATCTTCGCCACGGTGTGCGCGCTGTTGATCGTGCTTGCCGGTGCGGTGTCGCTGCCGGGCATTCCGATCTCGCTGTACCCGCAACTTGCGCCTCCGCAGGTGGTGGTGAGTTGCAACTACATCGGCGCGAACTCTCAGGATGTGGAGTCGGCTGTCACCATCATTCTGGAGCAGGCGGTCAATGGCGTCGAGGGGATGCGGTATATGACGTCGTCCTCGTCGAACGACGGCAGCTCGACGATTACGATTACGTTCCAGACCGGATACAACCTCGACATCGCCGCGGTGGACGTGCAGAACCGCGTGGCCACCGCACAAGGACGGCTGCCGGCGACGGTCAACAGCACGGGCATCTCGATCACCAAGGCCAATTCAAACTTTGTGCTGATGGCCGGGTTCATCTCGCCCGACCACTCGCTCACGCCGGACTTCATCCAGAACTATCTGGACGTTTACGTTGCGGACGCTCTGAAGCGCGTCCCTGGCGTGGGCAATGTGATGAGCTTTGGCGGGGCCAACTACGCCATGCGCATCTGGCTCGATCCGACGAAGCTGGCCGCGCGCGGGCTGACGCCGCTGGACGTGACCAACGCGCTGGCACAGCAGAACGTGGAGGTCCCCGCCGGACAACTCGGCGTTCCACCGTCCGACCCGAAGCAGTCGTACCAGATGGCGGTGCGCGTGGCGGGGCGGCTGAGTGACCCGAGCCAGTTCGAAAACATTGTTGTGAAGTCGAACGCGGCGAGCGCGGGCAGCGGACCGGGGTCGCAGGGCAATGGCTCCGGCGTGGTCCTGCTGAAGGACGTTGGGCGTGCCGAGCTGGGCGCGGAGAGCTACGGATCGAGGCTGAAATACTCCGGCGGCGACGCGGTCGGACTGGGCGTGCAGCAGCTTTCGAACGCCA
>DAIRTY010000139.1:0-5879 GCA_036803645.1 Acidobacteriaceae bacterium
TTCCAGGCTCCTCACGCCAGCCAGTTACCGAGCATTTTCACTATTGCTATAGAGGAATAAGGATTGTCATTCTGACCCTGAGCTTGCGAAGGGGAAGAATCCCCGCATTTTGCTCGTAGAGCGACACTCTACACCATTGGGGAAATGCTATAGTCTGCCACAAGCCGGCCGGCTGGCTTGAATCAGTGGTTGCTAAGGCCCCTGTTGCAGGGCAAGCGAGGCGAAGCCCTGCGTCCCCGTTGCCACCGCAACATTCGTTACCTCGCCCACGCCCGCAAGCTGCATCGGGACCACGCTCACCAGTCCGTTCGCGTCCGATACTGCTGCCGCAACCGAGTTGGCCAGCACCGGCGCCGCCGGACATCTCCCGCGCGCCGGGCACGGCATTGCTGCCGCATTCACCGTCTGATGCACCGCGACGGGTGCGCCAGCCACCGGATCGCCGCTCGCGTCCGTCACCATCATCACCACCGGCGCGAAGGTCCCCGTCACAGCCACCGTCTGGCCCGCGCCGCTGTCCACCACTAGCCGCCACGCCGACGCGCTCACTCCCTGCGCCGTAAAGCTCACGCAGACGCTCGTCCACGCACAGGCCTGCCCCGTTGCCTGCGCACCCGCCGCCAACGGCCCCGTAACTGCCGCAATCTGCGCCAGGCCCGCCGCGTTCGCCACGCTCGATCCCGGCGCAACCGTCATTCCCCCCAATGCCGTCCACGCCACGGTTGCCCCCGCTGCCGGCGCGCCATTCTGCACCACGCTCACCTGCGGGGCCCAGGTCACGCTCGCGCCCGCCGCGATAAATTCTTCCGGTTGCACCATCGTCACGTTGCGCGCAACCGCATTGAAGGTTGCCGCCTGGGTCGCGCCCATCGCTGCCGCCTGCACGGTCACCGCTCCGAAGGCCATTGGCGTCACCGCAGTCGAAGCCAGCCCAGTCGCGTCCGTCCGCAGCACGCACGGAAGTACGGAGCACGCGCCGAAGTTTACCGCCGCGCTATTGGCCGAGGCCGAAAATGTAACAGGAACTCCCGCCACCGGCGTCACGCCATCGCCCAGCAGCACGCGCACGGCGAACGGCACAGCTGCCGCCGTCCCCACCGCCTCCGTGCCCGACGGCGCGGAGACCACCGTCATCTCATCCGGCGCGACGCTGGCGCTATAGCTCAGCGCTCCCGTCATCACGCTGGTCCCTCCGGTCGAGAGGTCCACAACTTTGACATCGACCGGCCCTGTGGGATTGGACGCGAACGCGCTCTCGGGTGGGGCCATCGCGACGATCGTCGACGCCGTCCAGCTCGACACTGCTGCCACCACGCCATTTACCGTCACCTCATTGCCCGCGCGAAACCCCATCCCGCCGATCGTGATCTGCCCGCCGTTGACGCTTGTGGCAGCCGGCTGAATCGTGTCCGCGTAGAGCACCCGCGCCTGGTACGCGAAGTCCGGCCGCCCGTCTCCGCGCGCATCCGCAATGACAAACCGCAAATTTTCCGCCTGCGTCGTTGCCACGCCAGCCGCCGTCATTCCCAGTGTGACCGTGTTGAATGCCGATGGAGTCGCCGCCACCGTAGGCAGCGTTCCCGTCGGATCGTTCGCGTTCCAGACGCCGATCAGCGGCATTGCCTTCGCGGTGGTGGCCAGCCCGCTTTCCTCGAGCGCCGTCACCTCCAGCGTTGCCGTCCGTCCCGCCCGCGCGGCAAAGCTCGACCACGCTGTATGCCCATGCGCGCACAGCACTCCCGTCCACCATCCGCCCGTGGCAACCGGCAGCGGAGCCCTCTCCACGCCATCGCCGCCGGTGTTGCAGTTGCCTGCCGCACCGTTGGCCGGGAAAGAGGTCGGCAGATAGTACCCGGCATTCCAGTAGGGTAGCGTCGGATTCCGGTTTTGGATTTGGCTCATCGGCGCGCCCGAAGGCTCCACGTTGCCTGTGCTATATGGCCCCACCGAGTGGGAGCCTATATACAGTGGATTGATCGCCTCCGTTGTAAGCACAACAAACATCCCGCCGTTTTGCGCTCCCATCGGATCGATGTCCGGGACCCACGAGAACTTGTAGCTCCCCTCCCATTGCAGGTTGGTCGAGCCCATGCTCGCGGCAATGCCGGTTCCCATCCCCGTCACGGGGTTCCCGGCATTCCGCTGAAAGACGGCCCCGCTTACCGTTGACACGTCGTACCATGCCTCTGGAATGCCCCAGCCGCCCTGCATCCGCTGCAACTCAACATTCACGCCCTGCATCCCCTCGCCGGTAGGAAATGTCGCCGTTCCGCCAAGGATGCTCGCCTGCACATAACTCCACATCTTGCCCGGTGCCGGCGGAGCCAGCGATGGGTTGTAGTTCGTCACATACGGATAGAGCGACGTGATCGCCGCCACATCGTCGTCGCGCAGGGTAAACGGCTGCGGCAGGCACTGGTAGGTGTACGCCCCGCACACAATGTCGATGGGATGCATCACCGGCCAGTGCAGCGCCTGGTTGGCTGTCGGCGTCGGGGTCCGCGTGAACACGTTGTCGTTGGTCTGCGACCAGCCCAGCCCCAGCACCCGCCCGAATGCCCGCTGCAACTGGTACTGCATCTGCAACTGCTGCTCCGGAGCGCTTCCCGTGCAGCGTCCGTTCAACACCAGAATGGCGTGCTGGATGAACCCCGCCGGCGTGATCGAGTCCACGCTCTCCGTCACCGCATTCTGCCGGCACTCGGCCGGGCTGCTCGCTCCGCCGCCCAGCAGCATGTCCGTCACCGAGCCGTCGCTGTCGTAGAGTACCGCAATCTGGATCGCCGCATAGTTCGCGCTCTCGACGTCCGCCGGAAACACCGGCCCATTGCTGCTCAAATATGCGTTCGCCCCGCTCACATGCTCCGCCAGCGCGCCTCCATAGGCAACCGTCATCGCCGCGGTCGGCACGTTCCACACTCTGGCAGCCGCGGCCACCAGCGCATTCGCGGCCGCATTGTTCACCGTTGCGCTCAGGTCGCCGGGATCGGTGAAGTAGAGCGGATGGCTTGTGTACCACACCACCGCATTGCCGCTGGCCGCCGTGAAGTAAGGCGGCCCGGTCACCCAGCGCGGCCCGCTCGCCTCTGCCGCCCCAGCGATCAGCAACAGCACCGCCGCCATCAGCAGTCTGCGGATGACCGGCAGCCACGCTTCAATCGGATGGCACGCGGCCAGCGTCCAGCAGGCGCGTCCCCGAAGATTCTCTGCGTCAGCGCGTGGCATCGCCGGTCTTCTCCCAACCGCGCAGCATCGCCAGCACCGCTGTGTACGCCGTGCCCTGCGAGGCAGTGGCTGGCGTCGTGCCGTTGGCCGCAGCCCCAGCGCTCCCACCATTGGCGCTCTGCAAGCTGCTGGCAGACTCCGCCGCATCCTCCTGCACCGGGACAGGCAGCGCGGCTGCATGCGCCATCGGCGAAATCCTGTACGACAGCGGCTGCGCCACCCGCGTCGCAACCCAGCGCAGGTCCACCACGCGTCCATCTGCCAGCGCACCTGTTCCCGCCGAACCCGTCTCTGCCTCTCCCGTCGCCAGCGCCTGTCCCATGCCGCGTATCGGAATCGCTCCATCCGTCCCGCCCACCGGAGAACTCAGCCCCGCCGCGCCCGGCGCATGCAGCAGTATCAGGTACCGCTGGCCCACGCGGAACGGCTCATCCCCGGCCGCCCACAGCCCCGCCCACTCGCGCAGCGTGTATGCGCTCCCGCTCATTCCGCGCACCGCATCCTCCACCGCGAAATCAATCTCCACCACGCCGGTCGCGCCGTTCAGTCCCTCTATCCGGCGCACCGCGATCACCTGCCCGGTAAAGATCGCGCCCGCCATCTGCGACATCGAATGCAGCGCATCGTTTGTGCTCTGGGGCGGGGTGTTCTGCGGCGGCGTGGCCTGCGAAAGCGCGCTCTGCGCAACCCCGCACTCCGTCACCAAAATTATGAAGACCAATGCAACAGCGCACCCAACTCGCACCGTCCATCGCCATGCCATACTGCACCTCCGCCATCTCCCTGTCCTTCGTCACAGGTTGCCGGAGGCTGCGTCTTTGTTGTGTTCCCACACATCTCTGTAGCGGATTCGGGCAACAAATCCACCCCGCTAGCCGCAGGTAATATGCCCGAAGTACCGCGCGCGCAAGCCCGCATCCAGCACGTTCGTCGCCACTCCTGGAGCAGTTTCACAATTGCTATAGACCAATTTTGTTTGTCATTCCGTAGCGAAGCGGAGGAATCTGCTTTTGCTCGCTCCACGACGGACTACACCATTACCGAAAATGCTCTATGTACTTGCAGTTGCCCGTCCTCGCAGCCGCCGCGTGAAGCCGGAAACGTCCCCACCGGCCATGCAGGAAAAGTATTACTTCTTCACCGTTACCTGCGCCGTCGCCGCGATCTTCATCGCCTCGCCCGTCACCGGTGTCACCACCACGTCGTCCATCGCCACCGTCGCATACGCAATCGACATTCCCGTCTTCGCCGCAATGTGTACGTTCTTCATCGTCAGCCCCAGCACCGGCGACTCCGGCAGCCCCACAATCGTCCCCGCCGAGCCGCTTCCCGTCGCCGTCACATTCTCGATCGTGATGCCGTGAAACTTCGGCGTCAGCCGCCCCACCGGCTCGGCCGGTACAGCGCCCTCGGGCGCCGCGTGCGGGTAGTACTCCGTAATCAGGATCGCCGTCTTCACATCCACCATCGTGATGTCCTTGTACGAAATATTCGACACATCGTTGCCGCGGTCGCGCGCCGACTTGATGCGGATTCCCTGGTCTGTCCCCTTGAAGCTGACCCGCTCAACGCGGACATTCTGCACGCCGCCCGCAATCTCGCTGCCGATCGAAATCCCATGCCCGTTCTCGAACGTGCAGTCCGTAATCGTGATGTTCCGGCTCGGCGCGTCCGGCCCCGGCGAGTTGATCGCCCCGCTCTTGATCGCGACGTTGTCGTCCCCCGTGCTGGCAAACACATGGTCGATCACCACGTTGCTGGAGCTGAAGGGATCGATCGCATCCGTATTGGGCGACTTCGGAGCAAGAACGCGAATGTTGCGGATCGTCACATCGTCCGCGTAGTAGGGCACAATCTGCCAGAACCCCGAGTTCTGAACTGTGACGCCCTCCATCCGAACGTGCTTCGTGTGGTCGAAGACCACGCCCATTGGCCGCGGATGGTCGTTGCCCAGAATGCTGGCGTCTTTCGCGCCGACGATGTAGTCCCACCAGACCTTGCCGTTGCCGTCGATGGTGCCCTCGCCCGTGATCGCCACATTCTCCGCGTTCACCGCGCTCACCAGCGGCTGCACCGTCTGGTTGCGCGCAAACGTCACCATCGGATAATCCGCCCGGTCGGGCGAGCCCAGCAGCACCGCGCCCTTGGCAATCTCCAGCGTGATGTTGCTCTTCAGCAGAATCGGCCCGGTGAGAAACGTTCCGCCGCTCAGCCGCACCGTCCCGCCGCCCGCGTTCGCGCAGTCGTCAATCGCCGCCTGGATCGCCTTGGTGTCCTTGGTCGCGCCGTCCACCTTCGCGCCATGCGCCCGCGCGTCGCAGAGCTTCGCGGTTGTAACGCCAACACCCGCCGCATACGCGCCCGGCACCATCATCCCCACGCCCATCGCCGCCAACAATCCCACTCCAACCGCAATCCGCATCGCATCTCCTCGCGCCAGAACCGCGCTCCAGAATGGTACCGCAATCGCCCGAACCCTGAAGCGCAACCCCACTATAGCGCGACCGCCTTCCTCGCCCAACCAACAACGCCGTCATCCCCCTCACGAAGTCATCCCCCCACGAATCGTCATTCTGGCGCAGCCAGAATCTCCGTATTTGCCCTTGCCGTTGCCTGTTCTTCGCCGTTGCCTGTTTTACGTCGTCATCCTGAGC
>DAIRTY010000140.1:0-5871 GCA_036803645.1 Acidobacteriaceae bacterium
GGAGACGGTGGGGCGGAGCAGCTCTGGCGAGTATCTGGATGTGTCTGTCGTCGTCACGCCGGTGCGGCTTGGGGCCGGCAGGAGCGGCCACGCGGTGACCTATCGCGACATACGCAAGGAGAAGCAGTTGCAGGCGCGGTTGCAGCATACGGCGCTGCACGATCCGTTGACGGGACTGGCGAACCGGGTGCTGTTTCTCGACCGGCTGACGCTGACCATGGCGCGGCTGCGGCGCAGGCCGGACCGCAACTTCGCGGTTATCTTTCTCGATCTCGACCGCTTCAAGCAGGTCAATGACACCTGGGGCCATGCGGCGGGAGACACGCTTCTGCTGGCTGTGGCCGAGCGCTTGCGCGCCTGTTTGCGACCGCAGGACACGGTGGCCCGCTTTGGCGGGGACGAGTTTGCGCTGGTGCTCGACGAAGCTGGGAGCATGGAGGACATCGATTGCCTTGCGCGACGCATTCAACTCGAGATGCAACGGCCCGTCGCGATTGGCAATGGAGAGGTTTGCGTCTCCGCCAGCATGGGAATTGTGTCCGGCTCGCTGGCATACAACGAAGTCGAAGACATTCTGCGGGACGCGGATGCGGCAATGTACCGCGCCAAGGAGAAGGGCAGGGCGCGCCACGAATTTTATGCAGTTGACGCGACCGCTGCGTCGCCGCTGGTGATCCAGTCTGCCGTGCGGTCTGTAGCCGAAGCGGCGTGAGACAGCGTTTTTGAAATGATCTGAACATGGCGGGGTGCTAGGATTCCTGCATGGCCGCGAAACGCGTTGCGAAGACGGGAAAAGCCCCGAGCAAGCAGGACGGCCACCGGGAAGACCGTGAGCTGGTGATTCTGACCGGCATGTCCGGCTCGGGCAAAGCCTCGGCGCTGAAGGCGTTCGAGGACCTGGGCTACTACTCGGTGGACAACCTGCCGCTGGATCTGGTGCCGAGGTTTGCCGACCTGGTGAGCCAATCGCCGGAGATCGAGCGCGCGGCGCTGGTGGTGGATGTGCGCGAGGGGATACGGCTGGAGCGCTTTCCGGCGATTCTGAAGCAGGTGCGCAAGGTGTTGCCGACGCGCGTGGTCTTTCTGGAGGCCAATGAAGACGCTCTGGTGCGGCGATTCTCCGAGACGCGGCGGCCGCATCCGATGGGGCGCGGCGTGACGGTGCTGCATGGCATTCGCGCGGAAGGCAAGCGTCTCGCCCCCATCCGCAACGTTGCCGACATCGTAATTGACACCAGCAAATTCAACGTGCATGAACTGCGCGCCCACATCCTAGCGCAGTTTGACCGCGCAGCGGGAGACCGCGAACTGATCATCTCGGTGTCCAGCTTCGGCTTCAAGAACGGCGTGCCCGCCGACGCCGACCTGGTCTTCGACGTGCGCTTCCTGCCCAACCCGCATTTTGTGCCGGAGTTCCGCAAGCTGACCGGGCGGCATCCCCAGGTTGCGAAGTACATCCGGCAGTTCCCCCAGACACTGGAGTTCCTGGACAAGGTGACGGAGATGCTGAAATTCCTGCTGCCGCATTACATTGCGGAGGGGAAGAGCTATCTGACGGTAGCGTTCGGATGCACTGGCGGACAGCACCGCTCGGTGTTCATCGCCGAAGTGATGAAGAAGCGGCTGGAGGCCGCGGGCTACCGCGTGAAGACGGCGCACCGGGACATGCCGCGCTGAAGGGCGCATTGATTCGGGCCGCGCCATCATCCGCAACACCTTTCGCAAAAATCAATAGAATGGCTGAATGCGCGTGAATGGCGAGAACAACCGGGGGTGGACCGCATGAGGCGCATCTGGCGGCTGTTGCGGTATGCGCGCCCGTACTCGCTTTATACGCTGGCGTCGGTGGTGCTGATGGCGGTGGTAGGCGCGATGGCCGGGCTGCGCCTGTATCTGATCAAGCCCATCTTCGACAAGGTTCTTCGCCCGGAGGACCAGAGCCCGGATTTTCTGCTCTTCCGCCTTCCGGTCGTCAACCGCATCATTGACCTGCACTTCCTGGTGCCCAGCCACTTTCATAACGCGTGGTCGGTGGTGGCGTATGCGTTGATTGCCTCGGCGCTGCTGAAGTCCGTCTGCGATTACACGGGTACGTACCTGGTGAACTACGCCGGGTTCGGCATGATTACCGACCTGCGCAACGACCTGTACGACGCTGTGCTGCGGCGCTCGGTTGCGTTCTTCCAGAAGCACACGACCGGCATGTTGCTGTCGACGATCATCAACGACATCGAGCGGGTGCAGTTTGCCATGTCGACGATCATGGCCGATTTTCTGCAGCAATTCTTTACCCTGATCGCCATGGCCTGTGTTGCGATCAGCTTTGGCGGAAACATGGCCTGGGGGCTGGTGGTCTTTATCGTGATCGTGCTGCTTCCAGCCCGGCGGGTTGGACGCGGAGTGCGCGCGACGACGCGCACGGGACAGGACAAGCTGGCGGAGATCCAGAACATTCTGCACGAGACGATCACCGGCAACGGCATTGTGAAGGCGTTCGGGATGGAGGGGTGGGAGATGAACCGCTTCCGCCACGCGGCGCGGCGGCTGTTCCACGCAAACCTGAGATCGGTGAGCGTGCAGGCGATCAGCTCGCCGCTGATGGATGCGATTGGCGCGGTTGGGATCGCGCTGCTGCTTCTGCTGGGACGGAACAAGATCATGCATGGGACGATGACGCTGGGCGACTTCATCGTCTTCATCTTCGCGGTCTTCAGCCTCTATGATCCGGTGCGCAAGTTTGCGCTGTACTACAACGGCTTTCAGCAGGCGCTGGGGGCGAGCGTCGAGATCTTCCGCTTCATGGACGCCGAGGACGATGTGGTCGAGAAGAAGCGCGCGCTTGTGCTGCGGGGATTCAAGGACTCCGTTCGCTTCGAGCAGGTGGACTTTGCGTATGAGAGCGGCGGCGAGGTAAAGCAGGTGCTACATGGCATTGACCTCGACGTGAAGCGGGGCGAGGTGATAGCGATTGTGGGACCGAGCGGGGCAGGGAAGTCGTCGCTTGTGAACCTGATTCCGCGCTTCTTCGATGTGACGGGCGGGCGCATCACGATCGATGGGCACGACCTGAGGGATGTGACCATTGCCAGCCTGCGCAAGCAGATCGGCAAGGTGACGCAGGAGACGATCCTGTTCAACGATACGGTGCGCAACAACATCGCGTATGGCCAGCCCGACGTGCCTCTGGGCCGCGTCGAGGAGGTGGCGCGAATGGCGCTGGCGCACGACTTTATTCTGCGTATGCCGGATGGCTACGACACCATGATCGGCGAGAAGGGGGTGCGGCTGTCGGGCGGGGAGCGGCAGCGGCTGGCGATTGCGCGCGCGATCCTGAAGAACGCGCCGATCCTGATTCTGGACGAGGCGACCAGTGCGCTGGACACCGAGAGCGAGGCGTTTGTGCAGGCCGCGCTGGCGAATTTAATGAAGGACCGCACGGTGTTTGTGATTGCGCATCGCATGTCGACCGTGCGCCGGGCTACGCGCATCGTAGTGATTGAGGATGGACGAATTACAGAGACGGGTACGCACGAGGAGCTGATGCAGCAGTCGGGGACCTACCGTCGCCTGTACGATCTTCAGTTTGGCCCATCTGAGATTGAGCAACGCATGGCGAATGAATCCGAGTTTGCCGAAGCAGAGGCTTTGTAAGGAGAACTGTGAGTAAACAGCAAGCTACGACGAAGCAGGCGCACCCCATTTATTCGATGACCGGATTTGCGACAGCGCAGTCGGCGACCGAGGACGACCTGGCATTCACGCTGACGTTGAAGAGCGTGAACCATCGCTTTCTGGACCTGAGCCTGCGCCTGCCCGGCGACTGCGACGCGCTGGAGGTTGCGCTGCGGCGGCTGATCAAGGAGCGCGTCAAGCGCGGGCATGTGGATGTGACGCTGCATCTGGACCGCCGCGCACGGGAGGCTGCGGTGACGATCCAGCTCAATCGCGAGCTGCTGGCGGCGCACGTCCAGGTCTTCCATGAGGCGGCGAAGCTACACCACTTCAACGTGGAGCCGAACCTGAACGAACTGCTGCTGATGCCGGGCGTGCTCTCGTCCGAGGGCGCGGCTGCGCTGGATGCGACGCGTGGGGCAGCGCTGGAGGCCGCGGTGATGGCGCTGGTGCCGACGCTGCTGGACCAACTGAATCAGGTTCGCGCGGTGGAGGGAGCGGCGCTGGCTGAGGAGCTTCGCGCGGAGATGATGCGGTTGCGGGCGCTGGCCGAGGAGGCCGCGGAGCTGCGCACGGGCGCGCGGGAGGCACACTACGAACGGCTGCGGACGAGGATCGGAGAGCTGCTGAAGGCGGATGAGGCTGCGGCTGCACAGGCAACGGAATCGCGAGTGCTGGCCGAGGCTGCGCTGCTGGTCGAGCGGTCGGACATCGAGGAGGAACTGGTGCGGCTGCGCACGCACATCGAGAGCTTCGTGGAGATGCTGGACGCGGGCGGGGAACTTGGCAAGCGGCTGGATTTTTTGCTACAGGAGCTGAACCGCGAGGCCAATACGATGCTGTCGAAGACGACCGGAGGCGATCCAGGGATCGGGCTGCGGCTGACGACGCTCGGCCTCGAGATGAAGTCCGAGATCGAGCGCGCGCGCGAGCAAGTGCAGAACCTGGAGTAGGCGATTCTCCCTGCTCCCACAGCGGTCAGTTTGCGGTTGGCGGCTCGACGTGGTCGATGACCAGGGTGACGACGGGGCCTTTGGTGGAGACGAGCTTGAGGCCGAGCTGCTCCTGGACAGCGGTGAAGATGGATGGGCCAGATGAGTCGGTCGATGTGGCGTCATCGCTGCCGGGGCCTGGGTCGGGGGTCCAATGCAAGTTGATGTCGTACTTGCCGGTGAGGCCGGTCTTGTCGACGACGGGACGACCGAGCTGTCCCGACAACCAACTGATGAGTGCAGCCAGTTGCATTGCCGGATCCTTGAGCTGGCCCGGTCTCATGTTCATCACGATCATGCCCGCACGGGCTACGGCGTCGGGGCCTTTGGTGCCGTTGGGATTGCTGTCGCCGGGCTTGGCTTCCTGAAGTTTGGAGCCTCCCTTGGCGATGACCAGTTCATAGATAGGAAGCTCTTTGGTCTCGTTGTGGACGACGAGCTTGAATCGGTCGGCGAGGAGCGAGCGCAGCATCAGGTTGCTCTGTTCGCGCGTGAGCGGGTGCGGCGTAGCGCCATCGGCGGCGACGACCTTTGCCTCAATGTCGAAATGGTCGGAGTCGGTCCAGCCCGGACCGCCGGAGATTCGATCATATTTGACTCCATAGGCGCTGGTAAGGAGCGTTTTCAGAGTGACGTTGCTGGCGGAGAAGCCGTCCGGCGTCGTCCTGCTGACGGTTCTCATGCGGAAAGTGCCGTTGCCGCTCATCTGGGCGTTGTCTTTGTTTGGCCGGATGGAGATGACATCGAAAGCAGGCGCTTTGGCGGTTGCATCTGTGGACTGCGGCGCGGGCGAGGCGGACTGAGCGCGTGCTGCGAGGGCGAGCAGGGAGGCGGCGAGGAGTACGAACACGCAGCGCTTCAAGTATTGGGGCATCGGCAGAGTCCTTTCGGTCGGGGCATTTTTTGCATATTCTCTGTAAGACGTATGCGTTTTGAAATTGCTCGGAATTATTTTGTGGATGACTGGGAATGTACGTTGTTACACTAGCGGGCGGCGCCAGCGGTTTACACTGGTTGTAAAGCATGGCAGGGATTCTGTTTATCATTTCGGCACCCTCGGGTTCTGGCAAGTCGACGCTGGTGGCGCAGGTGCGCACTCTGGTGGAGGGGCTGGAGTTTTCCATCTCATACACGACGCGCGCGCCCAGGGGATCGGAGACGGACGGGCGCGAGTACCACTTCACCGACCGCGCAACCTTCGAGCGGA
>DAIRTY010000141.1:0-5859 GCA_036803645.1 Acidobacteriaceae bacterium
TATGGCGAAGTCGATTGATTGGTGCCGTTCGGAGTTGACGACGACTGTCCAGTGCTGCTTGGGGATTGGCCGAAGCCGCTCGACTGGCCGAAGCCGCTCGACTGGCCAAGGCTACTCGGCGACTGGCCGAGTGCTCCGCCGCCCAACGAACCTGCGCCCCCATTCAGGATTGCTGCCTGCTTCAGTTTTTCGATCCGCGGATCGTAGAGAAACTCCCATGTCTGGTAGGTGGTTTGCTCATTCGGCGTGATGATGGAAGTGCCGGTCGCGCTGCTGCCAACGCCCATGAACGGGCCGGACGAGCCTGAGAACCCGATTGCAGACTGGCTCTGCATTCCGGTAGCGCTTCCAAGTCCCGATGAGCCGCCGAACCCCGACGAGCTGCCGGATCCTGACGAGCTGCCGAATGCCCCGGCCGAGCCGCTTGCGTCCGTGGAACCGGTTGCTCCCGGCGCTCCCGCGGAGCCGTTTGCGCCACTTGCCCCGAATGCGCCACTTGAACCGAATGCGCTACTTGACCCTGTAGGTCCGGCGATGCCGTTCGACTGAAATCCCGCGGCTGCTCCCAGGCCAGTGGATGCGATTCCAGCCAGCGGCTCGCCAAAGAAGCCCTTTACCGTGGTTTGGTTCTGCCCCACCCCGATCAGCCGATAGTCCGCCTTGCCAGTGAGCGGGTCCACATACCGCTGACGCAGAAAGCGGATGTTGTTGGAGTTCTCCAACTGTTCGATGGTGGCGGGATAGCGGCCAAATTTCTTGTAGTACAACTGGATCGCTCGCACGTACTGGTTGGCCCGGCGCGCCGACTCCACTTCGCGCTCGCGGCGCAGGTTGAAGGCCTCCTTCGACGCGGCCACGCTCAGCGCAATCAGGATCAGGGCGATAGCCACGATCAGTCCCAGCAGGATGAAGCCCTGCTCGCTGTTGGGCTGCTGCGGCGTCGCCTCGGATCTCGGACCTTGAACCTTGGACCTTGTCATCAGTTTGTCAGCAGCGGGAGCGTTTGTGTGTCCTTGTACTGCATGTCCTCCACCCGGATCGACTTCGCCTCAATCGAGACCACGCGGTAGCGGCGCAGCACAACGTCTCCGACGGAGGCCAGAAAGACGCTGTCTTCATGCAGCAGAAAGGCCTGCCGCGTTCCGTTTGAAGAGGCCACGAGGCCAAAGAACTTCAGGTCGATCGGCGGCGGCGGCGGAGGTGGCGGAGGCGGTGGACAGTTCGGCGGACATGGCACAACGGCTGGAGCCATCGCCGTGATCCGTGCTGACGCGAGCGGCTTCTGAATCACCACCGGCGGCGGCGCAGAGTTCGGCGAGAAGATATTGCGGCCGCTGCCGGAGTACTCCAGCGACTCGGTCACCAGCATCGCTTCCATGTGCAGGGTCGGGTCGAGCGCGGCCGAGGTTGTGCCCACCTGCTTTGCGGCTGCGCCTGGGGCCGCCGTGGCTGGATTGTTGCCCGCAGAGGCTGCGGGCGCTGCGGCAACGGGCGCGGGGGTTGCGGGGGCGCCAGTGTAGAAGTACTCAAAGTAGAACAGTGCTGCCGCGATCAGCACAAACCCAATCTTCGCGGCCATCTTCTTGCGGTCCTCCGCGCCTTTGCTGCTGGCCGTCTTCATTGCCCAGGCCCTCCAGATGCAGCGTCTGCTCCGCGCGCAATCTTGCTCTCAGAGGTTGTGGGGCCCTGCGCCGCGGCTGCCCGCTCATACGTTGTCATGCCCAGCCTGAGGTTCACGGTGCCGCTCTGCTGGCCGGTGAGCGTCTCTGTGTCGATGACGAAGAAGAGATTGTCCCGCTCAATGGAGTTGATGAACTGGACCAGCGGGCGGTAGTCGCCGCTGAGGGTGGCGTCGATGCGGACCTCGGTCAGTTCGCCCGTGGAGCCGGCAAGCACTGGATCATGAAAATACTGCGCCCGCGTCAGGCGCACGGACTGCTTCTTGGTCAGTATGCCAAACTCGCCGGCCACCTCGGAGTCCGATGCGGGAAGCCGCTGCCGGGAGAATTTGTCCGCCTCCTCGGTTGCACGCGCCAGCTTTGCATCCAGCCCGCGAAGGGGTTGCGCCGCAATCTCGGAGGTCTTCAGCGCGATGCTCTGCTGGGCCATTGCGCCGGCGTTGTGATTGCTCGCCGCGTGCCACAGGAACCCCATCTGCGCCAGCAGGTAGAGGTTCACCAGGGCCAGCAGCCCCACCCCCGTCCAGTGCAGGTTGAGCGCACTCAGCAGGCCCTGCGCACGTACAAGCACACTGCCGACAGAGACATTTGGCTTCGTCGCGGTGACGGCGCTCATCGCACACCCCCGTTGGCTGCAGGCTTGCCGGTCTTTGCGGAGCTGCCAGCCGCCGTGGGCTTGATGTCTGCCGAAGGTTTCTGGCCGGACGTCGGCACCGTGGGCTTGATGCCTGCCGCCGGCTTTAAATCCGCAGGCTTGTGGCCTGAAATTTTACTGGTGGAGGATTTTGCCGGCTTGCTCCGGTTCGCCGTCTCCGGCTGCGTCTTGTTCTTCTGTGCAGGCGCTTTGACCATCTGCCCCTGCGCCTTATCCTTGAGTGGCGCGGGCACTGGCTTGTAGTTTGCGGGCAATGGGTTGTAGCCGCTCAAAATATCGAACTCCACGCCGCCGGGAACGCCGGTTTGTACGACGGGCGTCTGGCCGTTCGACTCCTTCGTCTGCGATGTTTCATTGACCAGCCGCGGAGTCAGGAACCGCTGGCTGCGCTCCAGATTGCGCACCAGATCGACGGCCAGGTCGCGCTGCCCGCTAACGCGCATGCGGATATTGACGCCGCCCTCCGCCGAGATTGCGGGTTCGATGCTGGTGACCTGAACGCCCGCCGGGAGCACGCGTTCGAGGTCCATCATCACCGCGGTCCAACTAAAGCTCTTGCGGGCAAAGAGGTTGTTGAGGAAGGTCGAGCGTTCGAGCACGGCCTGGTTCCGCGGCTCGTGCATGCGCGTCTCGTTGGTCTGGCGCTCGATCTGGGCGGCGAGGGTCTGCGCCTTGAGAGAGTCCATCTGCGCCTCGTCGGCACGCGCTCTGGCATTCAGGATGTGCAGTCCGGCTCCGAGCGCGATTGCTGTCAGCGCCAGCGCGGCCATTGTGAGGCGAAGACGCGCGAACAGGGGCCGCAGTTCGACAAAGGGACGGGTTGCGAGATTGATTGCAATGCGCATCAGTTGGTCAGCGCCCCCCGCACTCCCGCCAGCCAGCCGAGGGGAACTCCGCCGGGAGAGCCGGCCGAGGATGCGCCGGCGCCCAGCATCTGGGAGTGCAGCATCTCGCGCACGGCGAACGGGCCGACGTGCGCCTCGTCCAGCAGAGCGATGAGAGCCTTGGCACCCAGCGTTCCGGCTGCGTGGATACCTGACGGAGGCGACTCCAGCGTGTCTTCGAAGTAGGCTGCGGCGACGCTGACAGCCTGGGCGACCTCGCCGGCTGACTCCGTGAGGCTGGACTCCGCGGCGATCTCTTGCATGATCTCTTGTTCGATGAGGGTGGTCTCGACTGCGGCGGCAGCGTTGTTCTGTTCGTCAAAGCCGACGGGCTCCTGACGCGCCCACTCTTCGGCGGTATGCTCGAGGTCGACCAGCGGGACCTGAATTGCGCTGCTTGCGAGCTGTGCGGCGGTGGCGCGCAGGTCCGCACGCCGGTCCGCGCCCAGATCGACGGTGCGGTGCAGCAGCAGGATGCCGGCCTTCACTATTGCCGTAGTCACTCCATCGCGTCCCGCGTTGACCACCAGCATCGGCGCATCGCCTTCGGGCAGTCCGGCCAGCGCCGCCAGGGTGCTGGGGAGGATTGTGCCCGGCTCGAAGCCGGCCTCGCGCACCACGCTCTCGTAGTCGGCCAGCAGCTCGCGCGGCATGGCGACGGCCAGCACCTGCAAGCTGTCCTTCGCGGTGGCCATCACTTGATAGCTGACGGCCGCATCGTCGGCGTCGAAGGGAAGAAGTTTTTTGAGGCGGAAGCGAACCACCGACAGGGCCTCGGCGGGCTTCGTGGAAAGCTCGTCGAAGTCCAGCAGAAGGACACGGACGGATGCGTCGGGGACGACCAGCGTGACCTCGCGCGAGCGCAGGCAGACGGCTTCGAGCGCCTTGCGCACCGCCGCGACAACTACGGCCCGACCCTTCGCGTCGCCGCCTACGCCGCTGGATACGGCGGGTGCGGCGGAGCTGTCGACTGTGCCATCGGCTTCGATTGCGGTCAGTCGCGGGACTACGATCTCATCGGCCAGCGGCACTCGCGCGACAGCGGAGAGCACGGCGAATGCGTCCTCCGCGCGCGCGGCAACCACGCCCTCGGCGCGCACCTCGCAGGCCAGTCGCGGCCGCGTTCCCAACGTTCTCGGTATAAATTCCATTCCGTCCTAGACTACCTGTTCGTTTGATTCGGCGTTCTTCGTCTGCTGCAAACTTTGCACGCCTAGACGACGCGAATCTGAAGTGTTTTGCCGAGGGCCTTCATGGCTCCGGCGATTCCGTCGATCTTCGAGGTGTGGTGGAGGTTGGTGAGCCGGTTGATCTCCTGCGGCGTTGTCTGGAGTCGTCGCGCAAGCTCTGCCGGGCGCACCTGTTGGCGGATCATCTCGTTCAGCAACAAAACCTTTGCTGAGAGGCTCGCGGGCAGCTCTACGAACTTTCCGCCACGTTTAATGTGGGAGGGCTCGGGAACTTCACGAGGCTGCTCAAAGTAGAAGTCCAGCGCCGTCTCCAATGCCTCTGCTGCCATTGACAACGCCTCTTCCACGGTCTCGCCCTGGGTGAGGGCTTCGGGAATGTCGGGGAAAGTGACGAGGAAGTGCCTGCCGTCGGGTTTTATGTGGATCGGGTATCGCATAGAGCCGCCTATTTGAGTCCGAGCTGCTTTTTGATCGCCTGAATCAGTCCTGTGCCAAGCTCTTTGTTGTGCATCGGGAGAACGGAGTTCCTGCCGTTTGACGAGACCTTCAGATGCGATCCCTTGCCCGCCTTGAAGGTCGCTCCCTGCTCCGCCAGCCAACGTTTGAACTCTGTACTCTTCATAGAAATATAAACAAAAATGATTACAAAAGCAAGCCTGTTCTCTGATTCCTGTTCCCTGATCCCCGTCTTACCGCCCTGCCTCGATAAAGGTGACTTTGTTGATCTCTTTTAGCGTGGTGATGCCGAGGCGGACGCGCTGGATGGCGGAGTCGCGCAGGAAATTCATGCCCTTCTCGCGCGCCTTCTTGCGAATCTCGCTGCCCGGCCGCTTGGACAGCAGCATCTCACGGATCTCGTCGTCGAGTTCGAGCAGTTCGTGGATGGCCGAGCGGCCGCGGAAGCCTGTTCCCGCGCACTCCATGCAGCCGGGGCCTTCGCGGAAGGTGAAGCCGCGCCACTCGTCGGGTTCGAGGCCGCTGGCCAGTAGCTCCGCGTCGGAGTAGTGCACGTCGCGCACGCAGAACTCGCAGACGGTGCGGACGAGGCGCTGGGCGAGGATGCAGTTGAGCGCGGAGACGAAGTTGTACGGCTCGACGCCCATGTTGAGGAAGCGGCCCAGCACGTCGACGACGTTGTTGGCGTGGACGGTGGTGAAGACGAGGTGGCCGGTGAGCGCCGAGTTGATGGCGATCTGCGCCGTCTCCGCGTCGCGAATCTCGCCGACCAGAATCTTGTCCGGGTCGTGGCGCAGAATGGAGCGCAGTCCGCGCGCAAAGGTGAGGCCCTTCTTCTCGTTGACAGGGATCTGGGTGATGCCGCGAATCTGGTACTCGACCGGGTCCTCGATGGTGATAATTTTGTCCTCTTCGGACTTGATCTCGTTGAGCGCGGCATAGAGCGTGGTGGTCTTGCCGGAGCCGGTGGGTCCGGTGACCAGCACCATGCCGTA
>DAIRTY010000142.1:0-5765 GCA_036803645.1 Acidobacteriaceae bacterium
GTCGCTCTGCGAGCAAAATGCGGGGATTCTTCGCTTCGCTCAGAATGACAATCCTAATTCCTCTATACCAATAGTGAAAACACTCTAGTGGTTGGGGAGGAGGAGCTGGCGGGTGTGGATGGTGGACTGGGTCTCGGGGACGCCGCCGTCGTTGACCTGGACCTCGGCGGGCGTGCCGGCGAAGACGATGCGGGTAGATGCGCTGGAGCGGCCGGGAATGCGCAGGCGCTGCGTCTCGGCTGCATTGCCTGAGCGGACGGTGACGGGGACATCGGCCATGGCGAAGCCGTCGTTGCGTACCTCGACGGCGACCAGCCATCCGGCGGGCAGACCGGCGCGCGAGGTGAGCTGGCTGGGGGTGACGCTGACGATGGAGAGGTCGGGCAGGCCGCGGTCGCGGTAGACCCAGTCGTCGAAGAACCAGCGGAGGTCCTTGTGGGAGGACTTTTCGAGTGTGCGTTGCAGGCCAATGGGGTCGCGGTCGAGGCTGGGGTCGAGGCGGTAGGTCTGGAGGGCCTGCTTGAGCGCGTCGTCGCCGACGATGGAGCGGAGCATCCACCAGACGGCGGCGGCCTTGGTGCGGTAGAAGATGTCGGTGGTGGCGGAGGCGAGGCTCTGGCCGGCGGGGCTGACGGTAGAGTCTGGAAGTTCTGGCTCGATGAGGGCGAGGGAGCGGGCTGCGTCCTCGAGTTGGGTGAGCGCGGCGGCGCGGCCTGAGGTGCGCTCGGTCCAGAGCACGGAGAGGAACTGGGCGAGTCCCTCGTCGATCCAGGGGTGGGAGGAGTGGATCCAGGCGTGCGTGAGGGAGTGGGCGAGCGCGGGGGCGAGGGTTGCGGGCTCGTCGGCACGCATGGGGAGGACAAGGAGAGCGTCGTCCTCGAAGGGCTGGCCGGGGTGGTCGAGGATAGTGAGCGTGGAGAGCGGCTGAGCGCCGAGCCAGTCGGTGAGAAGCGGCTCGACCAGCGCGGCGGCGGCGGCGTAGGCGGGAGGCGCGTCGTAGTGATCGGTGACGGCGGCGATGAGGGCGGGATTGGCGGGGGTTCCGGTCTGGCTGGCGGGGCGGTCGGTGATGAAGAGGCTGGGCGAACGGAAGCCGAGGGGTTGGGCGTCGAAGGCGGCGGTGGCGACGCCGGGAGACTCGGCCGCGGGCAGGTTGGCGTTGTCGCTGATGGCGGTGAGCGGCTTGCGTTGGCCGCAGAAGAAGGCTGCGTCGGGCGGGTCGCCGGTGTACTCGACGGCGAGGCGGAGGCGGACGGTTGCGGCGGACTGGCGGAGGCGGGCGAGGCCGACGGACTGAAAGAGCTTGGCGCCGTCGCCGAGGAAGACGGGCAGCGCGGAGGCAGGGAGCCAGAGGACGTTGCCGAATCCGCGCAGGGCGGTCAGCGACGGAGTGATGGCGTCCCAGTCGGATTGGAGGGCCTGGCCGTCGGGCGCGCCGATTCGGGTGAGGCGTTCGGCGGAGGGCGGGATCGAGCCGGAGTAGAGCGCGGTGAGGGAGATTGATGCGCCGGGGGCGAGTGGCTGCGGGAGCGGGACGACGGCTTCGGTCATCCGGCCTGTGTGGTCGGCGTCGGTGTCGATGAGGTGGGCGGCGAATGGGAGCGGAGTGGTCGAGCCTCTGGCGAGGCTGCGGGCGGAGATTGCGTCCCAGTGGAGCGAGGAGGTGATCTGGAGGATGAGGCGGGTGAGCGGGGTGGCGCTGTCGTTGCGGAGGGTGAGGATGGCGCGGACGGAGATGCCGGCGGAGGCTGGAGTGAGGTGGACGTCGAGGTCGTAGGCAGTGAAGGTGAGGGCGCTGCGCTCGGCGTCGTTGACGGCGAGCGGGTCGGATTGCGCGGGCGCGGATGGATTCGATGCGGATGGATTCGGAGAGACGGCGGGCTGAGGCTCGGCTGGCGCATCCAGGTCGCGGGAGAAGAGGATTTTTCCGGGCGGGGGCGCGGGTTCGGCGGTTTGATCGGGCTCGGCGGTTGGTGCGGACTGCGGCGCGGGAGGCTGCTGCGCGAGTGCGGCTGCGGCCCCCAGGGTTAGGGTCAGGATGATGGCGATAGACGAACAACGGCGGGTCACGAGCCGAGTCCTTTGCGGGGCTTAGCGGATGCGGCGGGCTGCGGCTTTGGCTGCGCGGGCTGGGATCGCTGGCGCATGGCTTCGTACATGACGACTGCGCCGGCGACCGAGACGTTGAGCGAGGAGACCATCCCGGCCATGGGGATGCGAAGGAGGTGGTCGCAGGTTTTTTTGACCAGATCGTGCAGGCCGGGTCCCTCGCGGCCGAGGACGAGGACGCAGTCGGTGCGGAAGTCGAAGTCCATATAGTCTGGAGCCCCGCGCTCGTCGAGGCCCAGCACCCAGACGTTGGCCTGCTTCATCTGCTCGAGGGCGCGAACGAGGTTGGTGACGCGGGCGATGCGAACGTGCTCGGAGGCCCCGGCGGAGGTCTTGGCGACGGTCGCCGACACTGGCGCAGTCCGGCGTTCGGGCAGGATCACGCCGTCGACTCCCGCGCCATCGGCGGTGCGCAGGAGCGCGCCGAGATTGTGCGGGTCCTCGATGCCGTCGAGGGCGAGGAAGAAGCGGTGCGCGGGGTGGAACTCTTCGCTGAACCTGGCTTCGTTTTTCGTTATGGCTTTGGTTGCGGGCTGAGGCGCCAGCAGGTCTTCGATGGTGAGGAAGGCCCGCTCGCGGACCAGGGCGACGGCTCCCTGGTGGGCGTCGGTGCGGCTGAGGCGGGTGAGCTGGTCTCGGGGTTCGAGGGTGACGCGGACGTTGGCGTCGCGGCAGAGCTGGGCGAGGCGCTCCAGGCGTGCGTCGCCGCGCTCACGGGCCAGCAGGACGCAGTCCAGCCGGCGCGCGCCGGAGCGGACCGCCTCCTCGACCGGGTGCAGGCCGTAAAGAACTTCCATGGAATCAGTTTACTTGTAAAAATGATCTCGCCAAAACCGGGGCTCTGGTCTTAGAATTCATGGAGAGCTATTTTCGCAGCATTTTCGCCAGCGGCGTCCGTCCCGGAAGGTATCTAATTGATGCGTTTACTTACTCGCAAGGAAAAGAGCGGAGGCGACCGAGACTTTTCCCTGCGAGGTGGCGTCTCTACCTGTATGGGCAGCGCGGCGATCGCGATCTCGATGGAACAGGCGGAGCAGAGCCAGCGTGAGAACGCGGCCATTGCGCACGGCCTGAAGAACCAGGACACGGAACTGCTCGACCATCTGATTGAGTTGTACCAGCACCGGCTGTTGCGCTACCTGATGTTTCTGACGGGCAAGCGCGAGGTGGCGGAAGACCTGTTCCAGGAGACGTGGATGCGGGTTCTGCTGCGCGGCGGCCAGTACAACGGCAAGGCGCGCTTCGACACATGGCTGTTCACGATTGCGCGGAATCTGGTGATCGACCTCTCGCGCAAGCGGACGATGGCGTCTCTGGATGAGATGAGCGAACCGAGCGACGAGGGACGCGCGTTCGAGATCGCGGCCGAGGGGCCTTCGCCGCTGGAACAGTTCGAGGGCAGCGAGGACCGCGCCGAGGTTGCCGCGGTGCTGCTGAAGCTGGAGCCGAACTACCGCGAGGTTCTGACGCTGCGCTTCCACGAGGAGATGTCGCTGGAAGAGATAGCCAGCGTGACACGGGCACCGCTCTCCACGGTGAAGTCGCGGCTGTATCGCGGGCTGGCCGCGCTGAAGCCAGAGATCGAACATCTGCGCAGCATGCGCGCGATGGAGGCGACCGGATGAAGGCCTCCTTCGAACCACAATTTGAACCCCAATTTGATTCTCTGCCGGACGATTCGGCTGCGCTTGCGTACAGTGCGCGGGAAGGCATTGATTTGGGCGCGCGCGCCTGTGTGGTAAACCGCACGCACCGCGTGGTGCGAGAGCGGGCCAAGTCGATGCATGAGAGACGGAGCAAGGCGCGCAGCCTGATGATCCCTCTGATCGTTTGCGCATCGCTTCTTCTGTTGACCTTCTTTGCCGTATGGAGCGGACTCTATCAATATCCGGCCGCCGAGGCAGCAGAGGCAGTCCAGACCGATGTAGCGGCACTGGCTGCGAGCGATGCCAACAACCAATTTCTCGTAATACTGCTCTGGTTTGTGCCTGTCTCTCTCGCGCTGCTGGGTGCTGTCTGGTTTCGCCGGGGGCGTAACAGCACCGACCGCGGGACGATTCGATGAGCAAATTCTGGAACAATCTGACCTCGAATGGTTCGGAGTTAAAGGAGTATGGCGAGGGCGATAGCCTGAGCATGATCCCGCTCTGGTCGATCATTCTTTCCATCGTGGTATTCGTTGGGTGGCAGTACTTTATGAACCACAATGCGCAGTCCTCGCATCATCACCCGAGTACACTTCAACAGGTCACCCATCTTGCTTTTGTCTTTACGACCGGGACTATGTTGGCCAGTTATGTGCTGGTGATCGGCTACGTCAGCCGCGATGTGAAGCGACGTAACATGTCGGCGTTTCTATGGATGCTGGTTGTGGTGGTGATGCCTGGAGGGATTGGCGCGGTGGTGTATTTTCTGCTGCGCCAGCCGGTGATGATCCGCTGCCCAAGTTGCAGCACGGAACTGGCCGCGGGGCTTCACTTCTGCCCGCAGTGCCGGTTCCAGGTGGCCCCAGTGTGCGGCCAGTGCTTCCGTGGGGTGCAGACGACCGACGCGTACTGCCCGCAGTGCGGGCACAATGTCTCGGAGGACGGTGGGCCGTCCCGGCTGCGCGCGTACAGCGACAGCTAGCTGCGAGTGGCCAGTGATAAGGGGTAAGTGGTAAGTTGTGTTTTGCCGCACGTGGATTCATGCCACTACCCACTTACCACTGACTACTGTCTTTATGCCCCTAACCGCGCTCATCATCGACGACGAACCGCTGGCCCGGCAGGAGTTGCTGTATCTGCTGCAGTCGGCGGAGGGGGTGGAGGTGGTGGCACAGGGCTCGAACGGCATCGAGGCCGTGGAGTTGGTGCGCGCGCACAAGCCGGACGTGGTCTTCCTGGATGTGCAGATGCCGGGGTTGGACGGGTTTGCGGTGCTCAAGAAGCTGATCGACAAGAAGATGGGATTGCCGCAGATTGTCTTTGCGACGGCGTTCGACCAGTACGCGGTGCGGGCGTTCGAGGTCAATGCGGTCGATTATCTGCTGAAGCCGTTCGATCGCAAGCGGGTGCTGAAGACAATTGAGAAGGTGCGGGCAAGGATCGCGGGCCAGGCAATTCAAGCGGGCCAGGCGGATTCTGCGGTCGAGGCACCCAGCACCGACGCGCGGCTGGATGCGCTGTTGCGGTTGGTGGAGGAGCGCACGCAGCCGGTAAAACCCCAGACGGGAAAAGTGATTGTGCGCGCGCAGGGGCGATTGCTGCTGGTGGACCAGAGGGAGATCTGCTTTGCGTCGATCGAGGGCGGGGCGATCAGCGTGGTGACGCGCGCGGTGGAGGGCCAGTCGAACTGCCGCACGCTGGAGGAGCTGATGGAGCAGCTCGACGCGGACGCGTTCTGGAGGGCTCACCGGTCGTATATCGTGAACATCCAGCGCATCCGCGAGGTTGTGCCGTGGTTCAAGTCCAGCTACCAGTTGCGCATGGACGACGCGAAGAAGACGGAGATCCCGGTGAGCCGGGCGCAGACCAAGCGGCTGCGCGAACTGTTCAACTTGTAAGTTGGACGGCGCGGGTCAAGTGTGGGTTCTCCGGAGAGAAGACATGCAAGGGCAAATACAGAGATTCTGGCTGCGCCAGAATGACGACGCATGGGTTGCGCCAGAATGACGA
>DAIRTY010000143.1:0-5613 GCA_036803645.1 Acidobacteriaceae bacterium
CGCCTCAATCTGCATCGTCGAGAGTCCGGTCAGGCAGCTTGCCGGCACCAGCACCACAGGCCGCAGCCATCCAATCACCGTCGGCACCTGCACCAGCGCGGAGTGCATCAGCCGCACCGCGCGACCCACTCCAAGCCTCCGCCGCAGCGCATCGAACACCTGCTGCAACTCCGCCGAGATAGCCGTCGTCGCAACCAGCCTCATCCTGCGCGCAACCAGCAGCCCCACATTCAGCCGTCCCACAAAAATAATCACGCCCGCGAACCACGCCAGCAACATCCACGGCAGCGCATGGTCCAGCGCCACAACCATCCGCTCCGGCAACGGCGCGCTCGTCTCTCCCGCCTCAACCCGCAGAACCATCCCCGCATCCATCACCACCGCCGGTCCTTCGTACGCGGCCCGCTGCCGGTACTCACCCGATGCCAGGTGCGCAAACGTCGCCAGCGGCACCACCACCATCAGCCCTAGCGCAAGGCACGAGGCCGCATAGCGCGCCCGCGACCCCCGCCCGCTGAGCACTCCAAGCACGCACCACAGCACCACCGCAACCCCCGCCCCCTGCCAGCACAGATGCAGCAGCGTCCAGCCCAGCGCGTGTACCAGCGGCTGCCCGCAGATATGAGTCAGCGTTGTCATAGCGACCTCTTCTCGTACTCGTCCAGAATCCTGCGAATCTCCGCCAGGTCCTTCGCCGACACCTTCTGCGACGACAGCGCCCCCAGCACCAAATTCTTCGCCGACCCATCGAACGCACGCCGCACCAGGTTCCGCGTCAACTGCCGTTGTGTCTGTTCCTTCGCAATCCGCGCCTCGTACACATGCGACCGGAACTGCTCGCTGCGCGTCAGCAGGCCCTTCTCCACCATCACCTGCATCTGCTTCAGCACCGTGGTGTACCCGGTATCCTTCTCGCTCGCCGTATGCACATCGCGCACCGTGCTCGGCCCCAGCGCCCAAAGAATGTTAAGGATCTCCAACTCAGCCTCGGTCGGTAGCTGCATCGCATCGCGGTTTGGAACTCTTCGCCTTATCATGCAAACACAATAGTACGACATTTATCGTATGTCAACGATTATTTTCGTACTTCCTCCTCCTCTCCCTCTGCCCCCACCCTTCGTCATCCCAAGCGCAGCCCCCACGAGTCGTCATCCTGGCGCAGCCCCCCCACGAGTCGTCATTCTGGCGCAGCCAGAATCTCCGTATTGGCCCTTGCCGTTGCCCGTTTCTGTTCGTCATTCTGGCGAAGCCACCACGCGTCGTCATCCTGGCGCAGCCAGAATCTCTGTATTGGCCCTTGCCCTTGCTGTTCCCTGTTCCCTGTTCCCTGTTCCCTATTCCCTGTTGTCAAGACCTTCGGACCCCCAAATTCCCCCTAACCTACACTAACCAGACAAGATAAATCTTTCCAGAAGTTGGCATAGTAGTTTCCCTCCATCCCGTATAATTAAATCAGTAAGCAAAACCAAACAGACCCGGCCCAACCCGCCGGGTCTTCGCATTTAAAGCACTTTCACTATTGGTATAGAGGTAAATGAATTGTCACTCTGAGTGCAGCGCCTCTTGAGATTGTCATTCTGACCCTGAGCTTGCCGAAGGGGAAGAATCCCCGCATTTTTTTCGATGCGCAACACTCTACACCATCGGTGAAGATGCTCTGACCTTCCACCGTCGCAACGAAGTCCAGACTTAACATGCCTCTTTTGAAGACTTTAGTATTTTTTCGCACACAAAGGAGAGAACCCGAATGTCCGCCGCAACCGAAACCCGTCGAATCTTCGCCTTTCATACGTCTCGCGCGCTTAGCGCGTGCTTAAGATCCATTTTTTGAACACTTTATGCTATTACCACAGGGGGGGGGTACACACCAGCAGCCGCAGCCCACAGCCGGACCAGAACCGCACTCACCCCTGCTTCTCCCCGAGCGGCTTGCGCGCGAAGTAGTACAGGCTGAACGCAAGCAGCGCGAACATCACTACGCTCACCCAGTCATGGTGCATCGGGTTGGCATCGCTGAAGCGGAAGAGCTGCCAGTGGCCGCCGTGCTGTTCGGAGAGTCCCTCCAGCAGCCGCGCGCAGACGCCCAGCAGTCCGACGATTCCGCCGGCGGCGATCAGCCCCGACGCGTACAGGCTGCCCGGCGAGATCTCGCTCTCGCTGTCGAGGGCAGGCGTTACGCTGGTCGGAACGGGAAGCCCAGTCTCGGGATCGATGACCTCTGGATTGGCCGCAAGGCGCGCGCGCGCGCGATGCTGGATCATCGCCCGGTCGACCATCCAGCGCATCACGCCGCCCACAAAGATGGCGAGCGTTGTTGCGATGCTCAGGTAGGCTCCGACCGCGAAGGTCAGCGAGCGCACGCCCAGCAGCTCGACGACGATCACCAGCGCCACGCCCAGCAGCACCAGCGTCCATGGCAGCTTGCGCGAGAGGATTCCGTTGATGACGGTTGCCATCAATCGTCCTTGTGGAGCTGCGGCCCGCTCGCTGCCGATGCCCTGGATCCACTGCACTTCGATCAGCCCCGTGGCCGGGTTGTAGAGATACTTCCCATCGTCCAGCGTATTCGAGCCGATGGCGTTCAGCAGAATGTACTGCCGGGTCCCGGTAAGCTGCTCTTTGCTATGGTTGTTCGTGTTGTGCGAGGTGAGCGAAACGCTGTCGCGCGTGAAATGGCCCTTGTCCTGCACGCCGTCGGGAAGCTGCGCCAGCGAAAGTGCAACCGGCTTCTGCATCCGCTGGAACTGCTCTAGTCCGACGTTCATCGCGTTCAGCGTGGCTCCGATGGAGAAGATGCAGACGATGACGCCGATCATCAGCGCCAGTTGCTGCTTCCACGGCGTCGCGCCAATCAGGTAGCCGGTCTTCAGGTCCTGGCTGGTGTCGCCCGCATTCGACGCCGCGATGCACACCACTCCGCCGATGGTGATGGCGAGCGCGCCGAACGCCGGCGCGGTCCAGCCCTTCACCAGAAAGATTGCAGAAGTGGCCATCAGCGTCGCAATCGTCATGCCTGAAACGGGAGACGCGGACGAGCCTACGATGCCGACGATTCGCGCCGAGACCGTAACGAACAGAAAGCCGAAGACGACGATCAGCAGCGCCGCAGCCAGGTTCGCCAGCGGTCCGACGTACGCGCCTGGGATCGGCTTGAACTGGAGGAAAAGGAACATCAGCACGATCAGCAAGCCGCTGCCGCCGAAGACCACGATTGGAGGAAAATCGTGTTCCGTGCGCGAAGGCCGCGCCGCAAGCTTGCCGCCGCCCTTCTTGAGACCCTGCGTCAGCGCGCTGAAGATCGTCGGCAACGTGCGGACGAGCGTGATGAGGCCCGCCGCCGCAACCGCGCCCGCGCCCATCGGCCGCACATAAGTTCGCCATAGATCGGACGGAGACATGTCCTTGACCAGCACGGTTCCGGGATAGAGCGGGCCTGAGAGGTGTGAACCGAAGAAGTAGATCGCTGGCATCAGCACCAGCCAGGAGAAAATACCTCCGGCCAGCATGATCGCCGCCACGCGCGCGCCAATGATGTAGCCCACGCCGAGATACTCCGCCGTACAGTCGGCGCGGATCGACGCGCCCTTGAGCAGATGCTGCGGGCCGAGGTCGGGGTCGAACTTCGGCGTGTCGGGCCACAGGCCGAAGAGACCGTCGTTCTGGAAGAGGGTGTAGACACCGCCGAGTCCGAGACCGAGAAAGACTCGGGAGGCGAAGCTGCCGCCGCGCTCGCCAGCTATCAACACGTCGGCGCAGGCCGTGCCTTCGGGATAGATCAACGTGCCATGCTCCTCGACGATGAGCTGCCGGCGCAACGGGATCATGAACAGAACGCCGAGCCAGCCGCCAAAGAGCGCAAGCGCAAAAATGCGGCTCGCCTCCAGATCGAAGCCGAGAAAGATGAGCGCGGGCAGGGTGAAGATGACGCCCGAAGCGATGGACTGGCCCGCATTGCCCGTCGTCTGCACGATATTGTTTTCCAGAATGCTGGCGCGGCCGAAGGCCCGCAGGATGGAGATCGAGAGCACGGAGATCGGGATGCTGGCGGCGACCGTCAATCCGGCACGCAGCCCGACGTACACCGTGACCGCGCCAAAGAGCACGCCGAATACCGCGCCCAATAATAGCGCCCGAACCGTCAACTCCGGACGTGATTCGGTTGTGGGCACGAAAGGCTTGAAACCAGGTTTGATAGGTGCTGCTGTGGCCATGCGAGTTCAGATCTCCGTGTGTGAATGCCGCGTTATTAGCTCCGATGGGAGTTTATCAGTGGTGGCAGGCTTTCGAGTAACGCAACCTCTCGGCACTGGCTGGCACAGACCTTCGCGCTGGCGAATCGGGCCGCGAGGATTTATACTTCGACCATCGGCGCGGCCCAAGCGGCCTGGAGCGCCGTGCGAGCGAGGTGCATCTTCAGCGTAAGCCTGAATGAGAGTACGCTCCATGTTTCTTCCGGCGCGCCGCCAGGTTCATGCGCCAGACCGGAAGACGGTCGCGCTCGAATGCACCTGCTGCAACGCCTGGCGGTTCGCACAGGTGAGGTGTTTTGCTCTGTTGTTGACGATCTTGCCACAACAGTCTTTCCGTCAGACTGCCGCGTGTGCAACGGTCCGCTGCTGCGTTACACAATCCTTCCCATCTGCGACAACTGCCGGACTTCTGTACCGCCGCAAACTCTGGCCATGTGCCGCATATGTGGCGAGGCTCTCGATATCGACATGGAGAGCGCCCGCATGGCTAGTCAGTTCCTCGCCGAGGGACTGCTCTGCGACGGCTGCCGCACCGACCCGCCGAAGTTCGAGCGCGCCGTTGCGTACGCTGTCTACCGGAAAGAACTGCGCGAGATGATTCACCTGCTCAAGTACGAGCGGATGAGCGGTGTAGCCAAGCTGCTGGGGCCTTTGCTGGCCGCGGCAATTCTGTCGATCGAAGCCGAGACTGCTCAGGCCGAGAGTACCCAGGAGCTGATCGTCATTCCGGTGCCTCTGTTTCCAAGCAAGCTGCGCCAGCGAGGCTACAATCAGTCCGAGCTGCTGGCCAAAGCCGCTCTGGCCAAGCTGCATCGGACGCGTCCTGGCTGGCGCCTGCGTCTACAGCCCGAAATCCTTCGCCGCCGCCGTGACACGCGAAGCCAGTTTGCACTCAACCCTACCAGCCGCTACTGGAACGTCAAAGGCGCCTTTGCGGTGGATCGGAACTCCATTCGGCCCGGATGCGAGGTGCTTCTGATCGACGATATCTACACCACAGGCGCGACCGCTCGCGAGTGTTCGCGAGCACTGCGCCGGGCTGGAGCGGGCAAGGTCTGGGTCGCTACGCTGGCCCGCGCACAGTCGCTGCGCGTTCCGGTTGCGATGTGGGACGAAACCCAGTTGCACTCTCCGCAGGGATTCGGATAGAGGCAGCGCGAATGGGCAAGCGAGTTTCTCTATGTTCAACGCGTCAACGTATCGGATTTGGATGAGGATCGGAAGCGGAGGGTCTGAGCAATGCAAGCGTCCCACAGTTCGTCGAAGGTGCGGAAGCAGCGGGTGAGCGGGAGTCGGCATGCGAGCGGACACAGCTCGCCGCGACTGACCACGGAGCTGGATGTCCGCATCGGCGTCTTTCGCC
>DAIRTY010000144.1:0-5577 GCA_036803645.1 Acidobacteriaceae bacterium
CCTCGTCCAGATACGCCCGCGAGTTCAGCAGCGGCCGCTCCATGCTCCTCACCCACTCCGTCGTCTCATCCGCCTTCTTCCCCGCCGCCTCTGCCGCCGCGAACTCCCGCCGCATCGCGGCAAACTTCGCCTCCACATCATCCAGCGCGCTCAGCAGCATCGCCTCTGGCGTCATCGGCAGCTTCGGCGCCCCGAACTCATCCCTCCCGTGATGGCTCAGGATCATGTGCTCCCCCAGCACGCGCAGTTTGTCGGGAACCCCCGCCAGCCCCGCCACCTTCTCCCGCAGCATCCCCTGCGCAATCGAGATGTGCCCGATCATCTGTCCCTCCAGCGTGTACCCGAAGGTCGTCCCCCAGTACAGTTCGCGCGTCTTCCCAATGTCGTGCAGGATCGCGCCCGTCACCAGCAGGTCCCGGTCCACCTCGGGATAGAACGGCGCCGTCGCCCGGCACACCCGCGCCAGCGCCACCACATGCTCCAGCAGCCCGCCGATCCACGCATGGTGCAGCACCTTGGCCGCCGGGGCCGCGCGATACGCCGCGCCAATCTCCTCATCGTCCAGAAACGCGAACACCAGCCGCCGCAGCTCCGCATTCTTGAACTCGTCCACATAGCCGCGCAGTTCAGCCCACATCTCCCCGATGTCGAACTGCGACGCCGGCACAAAGTCCGCCGCCTCCACCTCGCTCTCCGCCGCCAGCCGCATCTTGGTCAGCGTCATCTGCCACTTCCCCTGGTACTTCGACACCTGCCCATGCACCTTGACATAGCTGCCTTCCGGGCACGTCGCCACCGCCGAGGCGATGTCGTCCCACATCCGCGCCTCGATCGTCCCCGTCTTGTCGCTCAAGGTCAGCGCCAGATACTGCCCCGCGCCGGTCTTCTTCTCCCGCACCGACATCGACGACACCGCAAGGAACGTCGTCACCGCCGCCCCATCGAACTTCGCCGCATCCACCACAAAAAATTCTTTCATGCCCCCAGCATACCCCCGACGACCGCCTCTGCATGAGATGCATGGCGCGGAATCAAGAGCGCTGTAGAAGATCTACTTCGCGGAAGCCGCGGACGGCTGAGCATCCGCAGGCGCCGTCACCGCCGGCACGGGCGGCGGCGCGCTCACCACCGGCTCGCCGTTCTCGCGCACGCTCTTCGGAGGAATCGGCGTCGCCTCCGGCTTGGCCTTGGGCGGCGCTGGTGCCTTTTCCTGTAGCCGCTCCTTTGGCGCGCCCTTCACCCGCTTCGTCTTCTTTTTCTTGGTCGCCGTATCTCCACTCAGTCCCAGCGGCGCGGCCTGCAGCTTCTGCGCCGCCTTCTCCTCCGCGGTCTGCGGGGCCGGAGTCGCCGCGGCCTTCGCCTTCACCTTCGCCGCCTTCGCCGAGTCCCTTCTGGCCTTGTCTTCGATCGGCGCGCGATCGCTATACCTTGTCTTCTTCCGCTCTACCGTCTTGGGTGCAAGCGGTTCGTCGTCCGATGCCAGATCCGTCATCTGTTCGATCGGGGCAATCGCCGCGCCCGGCGCGGGCAGAACGCTTGAGACCGCGCCTGGTCCCTGGTCTGTGCCGGACGCCAGCGCCTCCTCCGGCGACGCCGGAAGCGCGTTCCGCGGCGCCTGTCCGAAGCGGATCTTCTCCCGCCGGAGCTTCTTGCGCTTCTTGCCCGCGGCCACCGTCTTGGTCTTCGCGGTCTTCGCGGTCTTCGCGGCAGCAGAGTTCGCCGCCGCCGCCGTTCCCGGATTCGCCCCTCCGGCCGCCGCGGAACCCGCACTCTCAGCCGTCGCACTCGCAGCCGCTCGCCCACTATCGAGCCGCGCCTTCTGCACCTTCTTCTTCGCCGTCGGCGCCGCATACGACGAAAACACCGGCTTGGTCTGCTTCACGCTTGCGCCCGTGTCCACATATCCCGGCTCGATGTCGATGTACGCCTTCTCCCGCAGGCCCGTCAGATACGTCCGCAGCGCAGGCTGGATCGCGTCCCGGTAGATCGCCTCCTGCACCTGCTGGTCCACCGCGCTCAGCGGAGGAATCCCCGCCTGCGTGTGTTCCGTCACCTTCAGCACCACAAACCCCTGCCGCGTGCGGATTGGCGCGGTCCATTCGCCCGCCGCCAGCGCAAACACCGGGTCCTCCAGCGCGCTCGAACCCAGCGCGCCGCGTTTGAAATTCCCCAGGTCGCCGCCTTTGGCCGCAGTCTGTCCGCCCGAGAACTGCTTCGCCATCTCCTCGAAGCTCCCGCCCGCCTTCAGCTTTGCCACCACGTCCTCCGCCTTGGACTTGGCCTGCGCAATCGCTGCATCCGTCGCGTCCTCCGGCGTCGGTATCAGGATCTCGCTCAGCCGCACCTGCTCCGGCTGCTCGTACTCCTGCTTGTGCTGATCGTAGTAGGCCTGCTCCTGCTTGGCCGTCAGCCGCAGTGTCTGGCCCACCTCTTTGCTCACCACTTCCTGGCTGATGATGCTGTTCTTGATGTTCGCCTTGAAGTCCTCATACGAGATGCCAGACTGGCGCACTGCCTTCTCCAGCTCCTCCATCGAATCGAACTTGTTCTGTTTGCGGATCTCGTCCAGCCGCCGGATCACCTCCGTGTCGGCGCTGATGTCCAGCTCCTTGCCGCGCGACAGCAGCAGTTGCTGGTCGATCATGTCGCGCAGCAGGTCCTTCTGCCGCTCGGCCAGTTCGTCCGCGCTCAGGTTCGTCCGCTGCGCCTCGCCCTTCAACTCCTCTGCCGCGCGCATATAGTCGCTGTTGTCGATGATCTGGTCGTTCACGCGAACGATGGAATACTCCACCACCGTGCCGTTCGCCTCGATCGCCGGCGGCGTCGGCAGCGTCAACTGCGGCGCAGGGGCCTCGATCGGGCTCTGGTAGCGCGGCACCTTCACCTGTCCCCACGCCGAGCAGGCCGGCAGCAGCGCGCCCATCGCAATCAGCGCGCCCGCCAGCATCGGCGCCAGCCCGCCGGTCCCACGCAAAGCACGCCGCCCAGCACCATTCCCCATCCCGGTCCGCATCCTGTCCACAGAGTTCAAGCTCACAGATCTCAAAAGGTCTCTCTCGCTTCCCTTGCCCAAAAATTCATCCCTCGCCGTGCCAGCCAGCCGTCCGCTCCGTACGCAACCATCTGCTCCGCCTATTCTATCTGCCCCACCCCGCCCCGCACCAATCTCCCGCAAACCCGCCTCTCCGTCTCCGCCGCTTTGCAGCCCGAAGCGTTGTATACTCGTCCTAAGCTGGACTGGATTTTTCCTGGGCAACCCGGCCTCCCGCATCCCTTCCGGTTCCACTTCGAGGTTTCCAAGCCGATGGCCCCACGCACCCGCCGCGCTCTCTTCTCCGTCACCCTCTTTCTGGCAAGCTGCGCCCTCGCCGGCTCCTTCATCAGCAACAAGGTCGCCGCACAGTCCGCATCCGACGAGTCCACCCTGCGCGACTCCCTGCACCAGTTCACCAACGTCTACAGCCTGGTCGAGCAGAACTACGCCGAGCCGCTGAACCAGGAAAAAGTCGACAAGGCCATCTACGACGGTGCCATCCCCGGCATGTTGCACGCCCTCGACCCACACTCCAACTTCTACGACCCCAAGGCCTTCGCCCAGATGCGCGAGGAACAGCACGGCAAGTACTACGGCGTCGGAATGTCCATCCAGCCCCAGGCGGATAAAGCCGGTGTCCTGCACGTCATCGTGCTATCCCCGTTCGAGGGAACGCCCGCCTACAAGGCCGGAATCCGTCCCGGCGACCTCATCCTCACGGTCGACGGTAAGTCCGCCGATGGCCTCGACTCCGCCGCCGTCGCCGCCATGCTCAAGGGGCCCAAGGGAACACACGTCCTGGTCACCATGAAGCGCGAGGGCCACGACGGCCCGCTCAGCTTCGACCTGGTGCGCGACGAGATCCCACGCTACTCCGTCGATCTCGCCTTCCTGCTCAAGCCCGGCGTCGGTTACATCCACGTCTCCAACTTCATGGAGACCACCAGCCGCGAAGTAGGCGACGCCCTCGGCAACTTCCAGGTCTCAGGCCCCCTGCACGGCCTCGTCATCGATCTCCGCAACAACCCCGGCGGCCTGCTCAACGAGGCCGTCAACACCAGCGACAAGTTCCTCAAGGAGGGCCAGATCGTCGTCAGCCAGCGCGGACGCGCCTTCCCCGACCAGGTCTACCGCGCCGCCCACGGCGAATCCGGCGCCGATAAGTACCCCATCGTCGTCCTGGTCAACCGCAACACCGCCTCGGCCGCCGAGATCGTCTCCGGCGCATTGCAGGACCACGACCGCGCACTCATCGTCGGCGAGACCACCTTCGGCAAGGGCCTCGTCCAGACCGTCTTCAATGTCTCCGATGACACCGGCCTCGCCCTCACCACCTACCACTACTACACCCCCTCCGGCCGCCTCATCCAGCGCTCCTACAACGGCCTATCGGCCTACGACTACTTCTTCGTCCGCGACGGGGCCAAGAAGGCCGATAAATCCAACCTCGAGGTCAAGCTCACCGACTCCGGCCGCACCGTCTACGGCGGCGGAGGCATCACCCCCGACGAGAAGATCGACTCGCCAGACCTCAACCATTTTCAGATCTCGCTCCTCCAGCACTACGTCTTCGTCCCCTCCGGCGCAGGCACCTTCACCCGCCACTACATGGCATCCCACTCCGTCTCCCGGGACTTCGTGGTTGACAACGCCCTCCTGCAACAGTTCAAGGACTTCCTCAAGGCCAACCAGGTGGACTCGACCGACGCAGACATCGCAGCCAACCTCGATTGGATCAAGTTCAACATTAAAGCCGAACTCTTCACCTCCCAGTTCGGCCAGCTCGAGGGCCTCAAGGTCCGCGCCCAGGCCGACCCCGAGATCCTCAAGGCCACCACCTTCCTCCCCGAAGCCATGGCCCTGGTAGACCGCGACAAATCCCCGCAGAAGACCGCCAGCCTCCTCCACTAACGCCTCTTCACTCCCGTAACGCCTCTTCACTCCCGCTGAAGAGGAACCACAAGCCGTCATCCCGACCGCCCCAAACCTCCGTCATCCCGACCGGAGGCGAAGCCGCAGTGGAGGGACCCCCGCATTTCGCCTTTGCTGTTGTCTGTTCTCCCCCCGAACCTGCAATAATCTCCGCATGGTCGAGCAAGCCTACGTCTACATCCTCGCCAGCAGCTTCCAGCACCTCTACATTGGCATCACCACCGAATTCGAAGTCCGCATCCGCCAGCACAAGAACCACACCTACCCCGACAGCTTCACCGCGCGCTACAAGATCGACAAGCTCGTCTACTACGAGTGTTACGCCCTCGTCGCCGAGGCCATTGCTCGCGAGAAGCAACTGAAACGCTGGTCACGCATCAAGAAACTTCGGCTGATCGTCGCCCAGAACCCCACCTGGAGAGACCTCAGCGCCGACTGGGGCAAACCCGTCACTCCATTCGATGAATCCAAGCTCCGTCCTCCAACCACGTTCTAATTCCCCGCCATCCTGACCAGACCGACCCACCCCAAACCTCCGTCATCCCGACCGCCAAAAACAGCCGTCATCCCGACCGGAGGCGAAGCCGCAGCGGAGGGACCCCCGCATTTCG
>DAIRTY010000145.1:0-5427 GCA_036803645.1 Acidobacteriaceae bacterium
TCGAAGCCGCGAGTGGTATGTGGTGTCTATCGGCAACGTGGCGCGGAGCATCACGCCGGAAAGGGGGTGGGGCTACTTCTTTTTCCCGTTGGCTTGGGTGGGTGACTGGGTGGCTGATTGGGCTGCGGATTGGGCAGCTGCCCGGGCGGCACGGCGGGCTGCGACCCAGCCCTCCTTGGTGACCTGGTGGGCGCGGCCGATGGCCAGCGCTCCGGCGGGAACGGGATGGGTGATGCAGGAGCCCGCGCCGACGTACGCTCCGTCCCCCAGGCTGACCGGCGCGACCAGCGTGGAGTCGGAGCCGACGAAGACCCCGTCGCCGATGGTGGTGGTGTGTTTCTGCGCGCCGTCGTAGTTGCAGGTGATGACTCCGGCGCCGACGTTGACGCCCGCTCCGATGACCGCATCGCCCAGATAGGTGAGGTGGTTGGCCTTGGAGCCGCGGCCCAGCGTGGTCTTCTTGGTCTCGCAGAAGTTGCCGACGTGGGCCAGTTCGCCGATCCTGCTCTCGGGCCGCAGGTGTGCGTAGGGACCGATGACCGCGCCGTCGCCGACCTCCGCGCGGTCGAGAATGCATCCGTTGCGCACGATGACGCAGTTGCCCAGGACGGAGTGCTGGACCACCGAGTAGGAGCGGATGCGGCACTCCGAGCCGATGCGCGTCGCACCCAGAAGCTGGACGTACGGCTCGATCACGGTGTCCGGGCCGATGGTGACCTCGGCGTCGATGACGCATGTGTCTGGGCGGAAGATGGTGATGCCCTGGGCCATCAGGCGGCGTGCGGTGGCGGCGCGCATGGCCTGGTCGAGGTGCATCATCTCGGCCATGGTGTTGGCGCCAAGGACCTCGTCCACGCTGCTGGCCTCGTGCGCGACGACGCGCTTGCCGTCGGCCACGAGCAGGGCGGCGACATCCGTCAGGTAGAACTCGCCGTGCGCGTTGCCGGTGGAGATCAGGTCGAGCTTGCTGAACAGCGCCGCGGTCTCGAAGCAGTAGATTCCGGAGTTGATCTCCGGCGCTGCGAGCTGGTCTGGGCGGAGGGATTTTTGCTCGACAATCGCCGTGACCTCAGGCGAACCTGCGGCGCGGCGCAGGACGCGGCCGTAGCCGGTCGGGTCCTTGGGGACAGCGGTGAGGATGGTCATTGCTGCGTGCTCGAGCAGATGCTGTTCACAGAGCGCGGAGAGCGTCTGGGGGCGGATCAGCGGAACGTCGCCCGAGAGAACAAGCAAGTGCTTTGGAAGCGGAGCGCTGGAGAGCTCCAGCCAGGCCTTGAGCACCTGCATGGCGTGGCCGGTGCCGCGCTGGTCCGGTTGCGGGACAAACGAGACGCCGGTGGCGGCCACCGCAGCCTGCACGCGCTCCGCCTGGTGGCCGACGATGCAATAGATCTCTTTGGCGGGGACCAGCGTCTCCGCCGCTGCAATCACGTGCAGCAGCAGGGCGCGTCCGCCCACCTCGTGCAGCACCTTGGGCCGCTTGCTGTTGAGCCGCGTGCCCTTGCCCGCGGCCATGATGGCTACTGCAAAACCTGTCGCTTCCATGTCTTCGCTATCTTCTCACTTCTTGCGGCCAGCGTCACGGAATCCTCCCTCGGACAGGCGGTTCGTCGCGATTTGCGCTGGAGGGCGTCAGCGAGTAGGCAGCGGGGTGTCGAGCAGGATTTTGATGGCTTGCTGGTAGGTCATGGCGGGGACGGGCTGGTAGTCCGCGGTGTCGAAGACGAGGTGCCGATGGACGTTTTTGACCAGCAGAGCGCGCAGGTTGAGCTGCTCGACGATGTGTTCAACGATCCAGCGCTGGCCTCCGACGTTGGCCTGCTGCAGGGTGACGGTGCCTCCGGGATAGATGTGGGCGACGATGCCCCAGCCAATGTTGACGGCGCGCGTGAGGCGGCCTTCCAGGCGGACCATGCGCCGGGTGCGCGGGTCGATCCAGATGCGACCTTCGAGGCCGATGAGCGGCTCGGATTCCATGGTTGGCGGCGACCAGGCGGGGTTGGGCTTGAAGTCGAGGACGACGAGTGCGGGGTCGCCGGTGGGCTGGTTGGGGAGTTGGGGCTGGCCGGCGGTGTAGCTCCAGAGCATGGCGTCGGGTATGAGTTTGAGGAGATCCACGCCCATCTGCTTGTTGTTCTGCTCGCGCAGGATGTGGCGGGCGAAGGCGGCAGGCGATGCGAGCATGTTGTTGAGGCGCTGGCGTTCCGCCGCGTCCTCTGCCGGGGTGAGCGGGCGGCCATCGCTCTGGAGGGTGCGGCCTACGCTGCCCACGGGAGTCTCGATCTGGTCGCGCAGGTGGTCGCCTTTTTCGTCGATCACATGCAGGCGATAGCGCAGGAAGGAATCAGGGTGCTGAATGACGAGGGCTTCGTTGTTGGCGCAGTCGACGATCCAGGTGCGGGCCGGTACGACCGGAGGAGAAACGGCGGAGGCAGCCTGCGACGAGGCCGCAGGACCGGCAGTTGCAAGCGCCAGGAAACTTGCGCCGAGCAGTGGCCAGAGCCGGGCGCGTTGGCGCGGCGCGGCAGGCCGTTGAGGGAAATTGAATGGGGATCGGGTTGCAGGCTGGGCGGCCGAGTGTACGGTTCTCATCGTTTGGGGCGAGTGCATTCTGCCGTCAACAGGGTTTGACGCGGACATCAGACGTTAGGTTTTCTTCGCCCCAGAACGAGGGGTACGCCTTCAGACATATATTTAGTTTAGCGTGAGTTTAATGTGAGGGTTTGCCTTGGAACGCGGGACTGGTATAGTTCGGCAAGTACGATGAGTGAAGTATTCGTGTCATCATTGCAGCCGGGGAGAGAGACAAACAGATGAAGCCAGCCGAGGGTTCGACCGTTATTGGGAAGTCCGTCACGATTCGAGGAGATGTAACAGGCAAAGAAGACCTGTTTTTGGACGGCGTGGTGGAAGGGACGATTTCGCTGCCGGAGAGCCGGTTGACGGTGGGGCCGAATGCGCGCGTGATGGCGGACGTGGACGCGCAGGAGATGGTGATCTTCGGGCTGGTCGAAGGCAATCTCCGCGTGGCGGGGCGGATTGATCTGCGTGAGTCGGCGGTGGTGAAGGGAGACATCGTCGCCGGGAGGTTGTCGATTGAAGAAAATGCGAGCATGAAGGGCAAGGTTGAGTTGTTGGAGACCGCGACGGCGGAGGTCTCGTCGCGCCTGCCCGGCTTCCATGATCCCGCGACGGACACTGCGGTCTTGAACCTGATCTGAGAAGGAAGTGGAGGGATGACCAGCTTCTTTGGCGGCAAGGACAAGGCAGGCGGCGCGGCGACGGAGAACGGTCGCGTCTCGCGGCATTCCAGCGGATGGGACCAAATGCTGCAGCGGATGCGCGGCGAAGAGTCGCTGCGTGTTCTGGATATTGGTCCGACGTCGTCGACCAACATCAACTTTATTACCGAACTGGGGCACAGCATCTACCTGGCGAACCTGGTGGAGGACGCGGCAAAGCACGATTGGAGCCTTCCCCAGGAGAACGGCGAGGGAATGCGCTTCGATGTAGACCGGTTTCTGGCGGCGCACCTGAACTTTTCCGGGCGTGGGTTCGATGTGGTCTTGTTCTGGGACACGGCGGACTATCTTCCCCAGGAGTTGCTGGTGCCGGTGCTGGAGCGTATCCACGAGGTGATGGTGCCGGAGGGACAGATGCTGGCGATGTTTCATCCGCCGAAGGGATTGTCTACACCGGGGGCGGTAAAGACGGGCTTCCACCGTTACCACCTGACCGGCACAAACAAGGTGGACGTGCAGCGAGCGGGGGAGTATCCGCAACTCACAAACTTTACGAACCGCCAGATTGAGAGGCTGCTCGAGTCGTTCAAGAGCTTTCATTTTTTTCTGGCCAAGGACAACATGCGCGAGGTTGTGGTTACGCGCTAGGTGGATTGCTCCCTTGCAGCAGTTTGTAGCGGAATCCCTGGATTAAACACAACGGCGCAGCGCTCTCCGGTAGAGTGAGCACTGCGCCCTGCTTGCGGGAGGTACTTGTGGGAACGAGGGGAATTGCTACTTTGCGGCTGCGGCCAGTTTTCTGCGCTCTGCCCAGCGCTTCTTCATGGCTTCTGCGATGCGCTTGCGGCCTTCGGCGCTGATCTTGCGTCTGCGAGGCGCGGCCTTGGCGGCGGGTTTGGCATTCTTGCTTCCCTTGGGGCGGCCACGGCCCTTGCTTACCTTAACGGCGGTGCCCGAGAGCAGTTCGCGTGCCTGTTGAAGTTTCGAAATCTGAGAGTCAATTTCCTCAAGAATACGGCTTACTTCCATGTGTTGCCTCCTTGTTGCAATGGAGCATCAACTTCCCCACTGCATTTTCTGTGCTTGTCATGAATATTTCAACAGGTTGCGAACATTAACTTAGGAGATAACTCCGAGCCTAAGTGCGTTAACGTGCGTCAATGCAAAGAATACATAAATAGAAAGGGTCTTGCAAATAAAATGAGTTCCGCTGCAGAAAAATACTGAGTTTCCGGCCTTCGCTCAGGCCAGCACGACTTGGGAGTTTTGGCCCTGCCACAACAGAAGCGATGCCATCAATTATTATTGCAAGGTGCGACGACAGGGTTCTATCGGCCGTGTGACTGAGGGTTGCAGGAGGTGTCTGCAGGGGGTAGTTCGCATGGGCTGGAACCGGTCTTATAAATGTCCGCGGGCCCATGAACTCCGCCTTGTCGATGCAGAAGGTTTGTGAGGCTGGTTCTAGTGGCGATGGCGCCGCGATGTTAGACTGCATAGCAATGCGATTGATTCCGGTTCGGTTGTGGGTGTTGGCTATTTTGTCGGGTTTGCTGCAGGTGCTGCCCTTTCCTATTGCGGGCCCTGCTCCGGTTTGGCGGACGGCGTTCTGCTGGGTTGCGCTAACTCCGCTGCTGTGGGCACTTACCGGCAAAGACGCCAATGGGCGGCCACTTCGCGCGATTCAGGGCGCGGCGCTGGGCTATGCCTCGGGGTTTGTCTGGTATCTGGGGAATTGTTACTGGGTCTATGCGACGATGCACCTGTATGGTGGGATCGCAAAACCTGCGGCGGCTGGGATTCTGGTTCTCTTCTGCCTCTACCTTGGGCTTTATCATGCGCTCTTCGGCGCGCTGATTGCCGCGTTTCGACGAGCGAACCTGGGAGTGCAAGGCGCGCTTCTGTTCAGTCCGTTTGCCTGGGTTGCGGTGGAGTTGGCGCGGTCGCGGATCACCGGGTTTCCATGGGACCTGCTAGGCGTCACTCAGGTGGATAATTTATTGCTGACGCGGCTTGCTCCGATTACCGGGGTGTATGGAATTTCGTTTGTGGTTGCGGCGGTGAATGCGCTTTGGCTGCTGCGGATTCATCTGAAGCAGCGGCGCTACACATGGCCGGCGCTGACGGTTGCTTGCGTGGCCATTGTTCTGCTGTACGTTGTTTTTTTAAGAAGGGCTGTTCCGCCAAT
>DAIRTY010000146.1:0-5411 GCA_036803645.1 Acidobacteriaceae bacterium
CGCGGCGGCGTTTGCGCTGGTGTGGGCGGCGCTGACCAACGACTTCTCCGTGGAGTACATCCGCGCGCACAGCAACATCGCGCTGAATCCGGCATACAAGTTTGCGGCGCTGTGGAGCGGGCAGGAGGGATCTCTGCTGCTGTGGGCGTGGCTGCTGAGCGCCTACGGATTTGTGCTGCGCGTGCGGCACCGCGTGGACGTGCGGCTGAGCGCCTTCGCCTCTGTGATTCTGGCGGCGATCCAGGTCTTCTTTCTGCTGCTGTTGACCATTGTTGCGACGCCATTCTCGATTGCACCGGGGCCGGTGGCGCTCGATGGCGCGGGGCTGAACCCGCTGCTGCAGTATCCCGAGATGGTGATCCATCCGCCGATGCTGTATCTGGGCTACGTCGGGTTCGCGGTGCCGTTCGCGTTTGCGCTGGGCGCGCTGATGATGCGCTATCCGGGCGAGAAGTGGATCCACATTACGCGGCGCTGGACGATGGTGACGTGGCTTTTTCTGACCTGCGGAATCTTTCTCGGCGCGCACTGGGCCTACTCGGTGCTGGGCTGGGGCGGGTACTGGGGATGGGACCCGGTGGAGAACGCGTCGCTGATGCCGTGGCTGACGGGAACAGCGTTTCTGCACTCGGTGATGATGCAGGAAAAACGCGGCATGATGAAGAACTGGAATGTGTGGCTGATCTTCAGTACCTTCATGCTGACGATTCTCGGCACACTGTTGACGCGGTCGGGAATTATCAGCTCGGTTCATGCCTTCGCGGAGTCGCCCATCGGGGCGTGGTTCAACACCTTCATCTGCATTGTCTTCCTGGTCTGCCTGATCACCTTCCTTATGCGCCGCGACCATCTGAAGTCGGAAAATCACTTCGAGTCGCTGCTCAGCCGCGAGTCCAGTTTTCTATTCAACAACATGATCCTGCTGGTCGCCTGCTTCGTAGTGCTGTGGGGCACGCTTTTTCCTCTTCTCTCCCAGGCGGTCACTGGCTCCAAGGTCACCATAGGCGCGCCTTTCTACAACAAAGTCAACATCCCCATCGGCCTGTTCCTGCTTTTCCTCACCGGAATTGGCCCGCTGCTGGCTTGGCGATCGACCACGCTGCGTTCGATCCGGCGCAACTTCGTGCTGCCGTCGATTGCGATGGCGGTGACAGCGGTGGTGCTGACGATCGCGGGGCTGCGTCCATGGAACGATGGCGACGACATGCAGTCGACGTTCTTCTCGCTGATCGCGTTTATACTGGCGGCGGGCGTGATTACGGCGATTGTGGAGGAGTTCACGCGCGGGGCCAGAGTGGTGCGCACGCAGACGGGCAAGAACCTGCTGTCGTCGATGATGCTGCTGACGCGGCGCAATACGCGACGCTACGGCGGGTACATCATCCACTTCGGAATTGTGGTGATGTTCATCGGCATTGCGGGCGGGGCGTTCAACCGGGCCGTGGAGATGGAGATGAGCTACGGCGATGCGCTTGCGATTGGGCCGTACCGGCTGGTGTGCGTGGGCATCACGCAGGACAGCAAGCCGGAGTACGACACGGACTACGCGCAGCTGGATGCGTATAAGAATGGCAAGTACATCACGCAGCTCGCGCCGGAGAAGCGGACGTACTTCGCGGGGACGGACCACGAGCAGGCATCGACGAAGGTGGCGTTGCACTCGACCGTCGAGGCCGACCTGTACACCGTCTTCGAGGGCAGAAACCCTGACACCGGCATGCCGATCATCAAGGTGTTTCTGAATCCGCTGATCAAGTGGATATGGATTGGCGTGGTGATTGTGGTGCTGGGGACATTCATCGCTCTGGTCCCGAATCTTGTCCGCTCGCCGGGGCGAGTGCGGCAGCAGGATTCGGTGGGCGTGCCACCCGCCGCGGGGCTGGGCGCGGCGAGTGATGTGGCGAAGGTGCCCCATGCCTAGGCGCACACAGTCCGGCAGCGATCTATTTCGAAGCGTGAGGATCGCGGGCGGCCCGGTGTTCTGGGCGCGGACGGTGCAGCTCGCGCTGCTGTGCGTGGTTACGGTGGCGATGCTGGGCGCGAATGAATCGCGCTACGACCGGCTGGGCCACGAGCTGATGTGCAGCTGCGGATGCAACCAGGTGCTGCTGGAGTGCAACCACGTGGGCTGCGTGGATTCGGCGCGGATGATCGTCGAGCTGAAGGCGCAAATCGACAGCGGCGGCAACGACACCGCGGTGCTGAACTGGTTTGTGGCGAAGTACGGGGCGACGATTCTGGCCGCGCCCATTCGCGGCGGATTCGACAACGCAGCATGGATCGTTCCCGCCGTGATTTTTTTCCTGGCCACGCTGGGCACGTTTGGGATTGTGTGGATGTGGAAGCGACGGGCTTTGCGGATGGCAGGCGCGGCAGGGTTCGATAGCGGCGACGCGGTCGGCAACCTTCCCGCTTCTGGCGAATCCAATCCACAGGACGCGGAGTTGCGCGAGCGCATACGCCGCGAGACGGAGTACTGAATGAGCCTGATCGCCGCCATTGCCGCACTCACACTCGGCTGCTTCGCGTACATCTTCTGGCCGGAGCGGAACCCGTTTGTGCAGGCCGACAAGACGAGGGTGGACTATCTGCGCGAGCGCAAGGAGGCGATCTACGAGAACCTGCGCGACTTGAACTTCGAGTACCAGGCGGGCAAGTATCCCGAGGCCGATTACAACCAGCAGCGGAAGGCCCTGGAAGACGAGGCCGCGCAGGCGATCGCGGAGATGGAATCGCTGATGGCGCGCGGCATGAAGAGCACTCGCGCCAGGGCGTAGAGGTTTGCGCACACCATATACTTCTTGCAGAGATCACAGCCATGAAGAAACTGCTACCCACAAAGCGCACTCCAGCCAAAGACGAGCCGGCTCCCTCGCCAAAGAGCGTTACCCTCATGAGGGCCTTTGAAGCACTGAGGTCAATGCCAAAAGATTTCTATGCTGACGGCCGGGTTGATCCTCCTCCCGAAGATGTCGAAGGTTGGTAAACCGTGAACGCGACATAACAGTTTCCCTTGCAACTCGGCTGATGCTTGTAACGAATAATGAACGCGAATTCAGCCGCATCCCCAATCTGACGATTGAGAACTGGACCCACTGACCTTGACAACTTCAATGAGAATGAATCGCACTTCGACCAGGACGCTGCGCACTCTTTCGTCCGCTATTTTCCTTATGCTCGGCTGCCTGATGCTGTGCGCGGCGACGGCGTTGGCCGCGACCGTCACCGGCACGGTCACCAACCGCACCACGGGCAAGCTGTCGGCGGGCGATACGATTGCGGTCATCAACACGGCGCAGAGCATGAATGAGGTTGCCAAGACAACCTCCGACGCGCAAGGCCGCTTCCACGTCAACGCACCCGATGGCGGGCAGACGCTGCTGCACGTCACGCACCGCGGGGCGGAGTACTTCAAGAGCCTGCCGCCCGGCGCGAGCAGCGTGGAGATCGACGTGTACGACTCGGCGGAGAAGATCGACGGCATCAGCGGCGAGGCCCTGGTGCTGCGCGCGGAGACGGACGCCAGCGGCAAGTCGCTGAACCTGGTGGAGAACTTTTTTGTGCAGAACGCATCGACTCCGCCGCGCACCGAGGTCGGTGGCAGTACGTTCGACTTCTACCTGCCCAAGGGCGCGGTGATTGTGCAGACGCAGGCCAACACTCCCAATGGGCTGCCCACCAACACCGAGGTGAAGACGCTCGATGCGGCCAGCGGGCACTACGCGTTTACCTTTCCCGTACGCCCCGGCGAGACGCGCTTTCAGGTGGCGTACAGTCTGCCGTACAACGGCAAGCAGGCCTTCTCGCTGAAGCTGACGGTGCCCACTGGCGACTTCGCCGTGATGCTGCCGAAGACGATGCGGTTCCAAGGCACGGCCGAGTTTCAGCCACTCACTCAAGAGACTAGCTCACTGAGCTACGACGCGCACCAGCCGGCGTTCGCGAAGCCGGTCGAGTTCAGCATCAGTGGCATGGGCCAGTTGCCGCAGGAGCAGCAGGACGCGCAGGGCGCAGGCGATCAATCCGGCAACGGCGGCCCGCAGGCGAGCGGCACTCGTCCCGGCGGCGGGCTGGGCGCGCCGGGCGATCCTGAAGGCACAAACGATCCGTGGGCGCGGTACAAGTGGTGGATTCTTGGCTTGCTCGGAGTGGCCCTGGTGGTGGGCGCGGGCGCAATGCTGAAGGGCGGTGCGCCCAGTGCGGCCGGTGCAGTTGCAGGCGCGGATTCGTCGCTTCCCGCTGCGGAAGGTTTCTCCCCACTCACGGCTTCCTCCGCGACGGGTGCGGTTGCGGCTGCAGGATCGGGTGTGCTGCTGCGCGCGCTGAAGGACGAGCTGTTTGTGCTGGAGACGGACCGGCTGGCGGGCCGGTTGAACGAGGCCGAGTACGCGGAACACAAGGCGGCGTTCGACGTGGTGCTGCGGCGCGCGCTGGCACGCAGCGAAGCTACGCCTGACGCGTTTAACGGATGAAGACACTAGCGCGGCTGCATGAGGCAGATGTGCGCGGCCAGAGGAGACTATGAACACCTTTAAATCGACGCTGATGCTGGTTCTGCTGATGGTGGTTCTGGTCCTGATCGGAGAACGCATCGGCGGAGAGAACGGAATGCTGATCGCGTTCGCGATCTCGGTTGCGATGAACTTTACGGCGTACTTTTTCAGCGACAAGATTGCGTTGAAGATGTATCGCGCGCAGCCGGTGACACGCGAGCAGTTGCCTCGCGCCTACGAGGTGGTGGAGCGGCTGGCCGCGAAGGATGGCCTGCCGATGCCGAAGATCTATGTGATTCCGAGTGAATCTCCCAACGCGTTTGCGACGGGCAGGAACCCGCAGCACGCGTCGGTGGCGGTGACGCATGGAATCCTCGGGCTGCTGACGGACGAGGAGCTGGAGGGCGTGCTGGCGCACGAACTGGGCCACGTGAAGAACCGCGACATTCTGACAAGCTCGATTGCCGCGACGCTGGCGGGAGCGATCACGCTGATCGCGCGCATGGGCTACTGGGCGACGCTGTTCGGCTATGGCGGAGGCGGCGGACGCCGGGAACGCGGCGGCGGCGGGCTGGGCGCACTGTTGATGTTGATTGTGGCGCCGATTGCGGCGAGCCTGATCCAGCTTGCCATCTCGCGCTCGCGCGAGTACGAGGCGGACGCGACGGGCGCGCATACCACGGGCAATCCCTATGCGCTGGCCAGCGCGTTGCAGAAGCTGGAGAACTACTCGAAGCGCATTCCGCTGCAGGCGTCGGCCTCGACCGCGCACATGTTCATCATTGCGCCGCTGATCGGCGGCGGCGTGGGGAGGCTGTTTTCGACCCATCCGCCGACCAGGGAACGGATACGGCGGCTGATTGGGCGCGATTTGGTCTAGTTCGGTGTTCCGCAGGCGAGAGGCTTAACACCGATTTG
>DAIRTY010000147.1:0-5298 GCA_036803645.1 Acidobacteriaceae bacterium
CCGCCGAGGATGTCGCCGCCGCGGTGCTCTTCTTCGCCACCTGCCCCCACTTCATCACCGGCCAACTCCTCGCCGTAGACGGCGGCCTCGGGCTGTAGAAATTTATCCGCTCGAATTTCGTTCGTCATTCTGGTTTCGTTCGTCATTCTGGCGAAGCCAGAATCTCAGTATTTTGCTTGGAGTGCCACGACACATTCAATTTAGAGCATTTTCGGAATTGCTATAGACCAATTTCGATTGTCATTCCGTAGCGAAGCGGAGGAATCTGCTTTTGCTTGCTCCACAATGGTCTATACATGCTCTAGCGCTGCTTCAGCCGCTCGGCCATGCGCTGCCACCAGTTGGGAATCTTGATCTTCTCCACCAGCCCGCGCGGCTCCTCTTCCACCTCGAACTCCTTACCCAGGAAGACAGCCATCGGATTCGTAACGCACAAACTGCGTGCGTAGTCCGCGCCATATTTCTTTGCCACCAGATCGTGTGCCTCGCGCATTCGCGGCGGGCGCGTGGTGATGTTGTGCGCGTCCGTTGCCAAAAAATGCACCCAGCGTTTCTCCAGCAGATCGAATGCAATCTGCTGTGCGAGCTTGCCTTTGTGCCCGGTCAGAGCGTCCGCCGTCACCTGGATCAGCAGCCCTCCGCGCAGCCATTCGACCAGTCGCCCGGGTTCGTGTTGCAGTGTGGTGTTGCGCTCCGGATGGGTCAGGATCGGCGTCAACCCGGCCAGTTGCAGTTGGTAGAAGGTCTCGGTCAGCCCCGGCGGAAGCCCGAAGTCCGGCACTTCCACCAGCAGGTAGCCCAGCCCGTTGATGCTGAACCGCGCCGGATCGGCCTTCGCCAGATTCACGTTGTCGAACGACATGTGGAAGTCGCATCCCAGGCCCAGCGTCAGCTGGATATTCTCGTCGGCCAGCCGCGCGCGCAGCTCGTCAATTCTGGCCGCGTTCACGCTTGGATCGAAGTCGTGGTAGCTGTTCGCGTGCGGCGTACACACCACATGCGTGATGCCCTCGGCCACAGCCAGCCGCGCCATCTCGACCGAGGTCGCCAGGCTGTCGGCCCCGTCGTCCAGCCCGTGCAGAAGATGATGATGAATGTCTACCATTGCACCCGCAAGAGTATCACCGCCGCGTGTGTTCTGCGGCTGACCGCATTACGCCGTGGCCAGGCTCCGCGCCATCGACTGGAAGAGCAGCAGCCCGTCGGCCGAACCCAGCAGGGCCTCGCTCGACCGGTCCGGGTGCGGCATCATGCCCAGCACGTTGCGTCCCTCGCCGAGAATCCCCGCGATGTTCTCCAGCGAGCCGTTGGGATTCGCCTCCGCGGTCAGCTCGCCCGCCGGAGTCGCGTAGCGGAATGCAATGCGGTCGTCGCGCTTCAGCGTCGCCAGCGTCTCCGCGTCGCAGAAGTAGTTGCCCTCCATGTGCCCGATGGGCATCTGCAGCACCTGGCCGCGCGTCAGCCCATCGGTGAACGCCGAGTTCGTCGTCTCCACCCTCAGATGCAGATGGCGGCAGACGTATCGCTGGCCCGCATTGCGCATCAGCGCGCCCGGCAGCAGCCCGGCCTCGCACAGGATCTGGAATCCGTTGCATATTCCCATCACCAGTCCGCCTGCGTCGGCAAATCGCCGCACGCTCTGCATGATCGGAGAAAAGCGCGCAATCGCCCCGGTCCTCAGATAGTCTCCATACGCAAATCCGCCGGGGACGAGGATTGCGTCGCAGCCTTCCAGGTCGTGCGATTCGTGCCACAGATACGTCACCGGAGCGCCCATCACCGCGCCCAGTGCGTGGTGCGTATCTTGATCGCAATTGGAGCCGGGAAAGACCAGAACACCGAATTTCATAGCTCTAGATTAGCATTCCCGCTCACCAATTCGGTGTGCATCGCGCACGGCCACGCACTCACACTGGCCATGGTTTCCTTTACCAACTGTGGCTCATGGTCAGGCGGACGACGCCCTGGTCGAAGCCGGGGTTCTCGTATCCCTCATGCGCGTTCGAGACGTGGCGATAGATGTACTCCACGCGAAAAGACGCCTGCGGCCCCGTGAAGAACTGCACGCCGGGCCCGAGCGAGAACATGTAGTTTAACTGGTCGGCTTCGTCCACCGGAATGTCGCGTGCCGAGACGACGAAGCCCATATCGATGGCAAAGCTAGGCTGGACGCGCCACCGCGGCAGCGCGCTGATCCGGACGCCCAGCGGAGAGAAGCCAGCGGCGTAGGTGTCCTGCCGTCCGAAGAGCGCGTACAGAGGAACGCCCAGACCCCCGCCAGTGGGCACGCTGCCCACTTGCTCATGGGTCACGGAGACCACGCGCACCGGCTTCTGCGACGTGATGTAGTCCTCTCCAGCGTAGGTGAAGATCGTGCCCGTCACCGTCGGGTCGGTCTCCTCGAACAGTGGCATCAGCGACCCCTCGTAGTCGAGGCGGTAGCGCGCACCCTGGTGCAGCAGGTGGGTGTACTCCGCGCCCAGGGTCCAGATCCGCCGCCGGTTGGCCTCGCCGATCAGAATGTGGCTCGACGTATTACTGTAGCTGGTCGAGAAGCCGTAGCTCTGTACCCTGCCCACTCCGCCGGCCCCGTGAACCTCCTGGCCCCAACCCGGCGAGCCCCATCCCCAGAAACATGCAAGCGCGGCGAAGATAGCGACCGGCACAGCCTTGAGCGGGACCAGTACAGCCCTAAGCGGGACGGATACAGCTTTGCGCAATCGGAGGACCTCGGAACGCAGAGGTCCTGACACGCCCTCCGCAATGCTCCAAGAAGAATACAGCATCGCAAGGGCACGTCTTCAGAGCCTGTCCTGAGCGAAGTCGAAGGATGCTGAAGCGATCGCTCCATTTGAAGTTCCGCGCGCTCTACGCCGGCACATAGATGGCGTAGCCGCGCGGCGGGGCAGGGAACTCGGCGTTGCCTTCGCCGTCGGTGGTGCGCGTGTCCGGCCATGCCTCGTCGTGCCCGTCCCACGCGATCGGCACGAACCTCTGGTTCGCCCACTTGGTCTTCACCGAGGTGCCGGACCACTTGTCTCCCAGATTGTTCAGCACATACACCAGCCCCGGCTGGTCGGCGTTCTCGTCCTTCCAGCCCACGCGCTGCATGATGTAGAGGTCGGGATCGGCGTGCAGAATCTGCGAATCGCCGCCCGCGTGCTTGTGGTGCGCCTCGATCAGCGCGTCGATGCCGTTCGGCGTCCCCGTCCGCGCCAGCCCATTGTTGTAGTAGTCGTACCAGAAGACGCACGGATAGCCCTCGTGAACCATGATGAACGAGTAGGCCATCAGCTTGTCGTTGACAATCGTGTTCGTGCCCATGTCGTGGTTGTCGACGAAGGTCGCAGCATGGCGCGGCCGCTTCATCACCACCGATCCGCCGTCGGTCAGGTTGCGCATGTCGTAGTTCGGCGTGTCGCACACGTCCTTCAGCTTGTAGCGCAGCGGAAAGTCGAACGCCGCAACCTGACTGTCCGTGACCTTATTCACGCGATCGATCCAGGCGTCGATGTCCTCGGTGCCGGACCAGTACTCGCCCACCACATACGGCACAAAGTCCTTGCCATCCTTGACGTACTGGTACTTCGCCAGCAGCCCGATCATCCACGCGCCGAAGCCCTTGGCGTAGTCGAAGCGAAAGCCGTCGAAGCCAAGCTCTTCGATCAACAGCCGCGCGTATTGGTACATCGCCGCATACACCTCCGGGTTGCGATGGCACAGATGCGGGTAGCCCGCGTAGTTCTCTCCTTCCAGAATCACGCGTTCGTAGCGGCTGGGGTGGAAGTGGTTGTAGTCGCGAGGAAATATGCCGCTCTTGGGGTTGAACTTCGTCCAGCGCTTCTCGCCGTCCAGAGGGTTCACCTCCTCCTCGTCCCCGCCCCCGTTGTGGTTGATCACCATGTCGGCGTAGACCCCCACGCCATTCTTGTGCGCCTTTGCGATCAGCGCCTCCAACTCGGCGCGATTGCCATACCAGGTCTTCTTTCCGCCCTTCTGGTCGAAGTCGCCCAGGTCGAAGTAGTCGTACGGGTCGTAGCCCATCGACGTCGTGCTCGCCGCCTTGTTCACCGGCGGCAGCCACAGCGCGTTGAACCCCGCGTGCCCCAGTTCCTCCACCTTTTCGGCGACAAAGTTCCACCACTCATGCTCTTTCTTCTCCTGCCTCGGCGCGTCCCAGTAGAATGCCTGCATCATCACTGCCATCCTGCGTTCTCCAATCTATCGATCAAGAAGGAATTGTCATTCTCCAGCGCAGCCCCCAAGAGTTGTCATTCTGACCCTGAACGTAGCGAATGGGGAAGAATCCCCGCATTTGTCTTTCGAGCCAGCGTTAAACCCCGAGAACAAGTTGAACCAGGATAGCTGCTCGGCACTCCCTTGCGTGTGATGCCGCGCGCATCCCTCAAGGTTGGACACACATCCATCTCAGAGGCGCTCGCCTGTGCGGGCCTCGAACCTCTGTGTCAAAATGGATTGCCGCAGCTCTGCACCCTCGCACCGCCCGGCGTATCATTGTCGTGTGGGAAGAATAAGTTGCGGGTCGAGCAGAACGTCTGCCCGCAGTTTTTTTCACACCACCCACTTCGAGGACACTCCGCATGACTGAAGCGACCGCCGCAACCCCGTCCAAACGCAAGGTCCTCGTGGCCGACGACGAACAGGTCATTGCCAACACACTGGCCATCATCCTCAACCAGGCCGGCTTCGAGGCGTGCGCCGTCTATAGCGGAGAAGCTGCCATCGAGGCGCTCGACAGCTTCCAGCCGGACATGCTCATCTCAGATGTCATCATGACCGGCATCACCGGCATCGAGGCCGCCATCGCCACCCGCCAGAAGATGCCCCACTGCAAGATCCTGCTCTTCAGCGGCCAGGCTGCCACCGCCGATCTGCTGGAGAAGGCACGCCTCCATGGCCACGAGTTCGAGATCCTCGCCAAGCCCGTCCACCCCACCGACCTCCTCGCCAAACTCCGCGGCTGACGCAGGCGAGCCCGCAGCTTTTAGAGCATCTTCGGAATTGCTATAGACCCATTTTGTTTGTCATTCCGTAGCGAAGCGGAGGAATCTGCTTTCGCTTGCTCAACATTGATCTACACCATTACCGAAAATGTCGGGTGCCCCACATCTCGCTTCTGAGATGTGGGACTGAGCCGCCTCATCCCGCCGAAGCCGGCCTCTTGCGTTCCTTCACCTTCACTGCCGGAATGCCCGCGTAGATTCCCCACGGCTCCAGGTCGCGGGTTGCCACCGAACCCATCCCCAGCACCGCTCCCTCGCCCACGCTCACGCCCGG
>DAIRTY010000148.1:0-5271 GCA_036803645.1 Acidobacteriaceae bacterium
TGGCCTGCATCGCCTTCACCACAATGTCGTTGGGCGAGACGCCCGCCGGCAGGATCGTGAACAGCGTTGCCTCGCCCGTCTTGTTGGCCGTGCGCACCACCGAGACGTCGCCCGAGCGCGCGTCCACCGCCAGCAGCAGGTGCTCGTCGGCGGAGAAGGCAAGCGCGTCCGGCGCATGTCCCGTGCGCACGCTGCCCGCCAGCCGTCCGTCGTCGATGCTCCACAGGTTGATCGAGTCGCCGCCGAAGTCAGACACCCACAGCGTGCTGCTGTCTCCGCTCACAACGCCGAACACCGGCTTGCTCCCGATGGTGTACGTCCCGCCCACCTCGTTCGTCCCGGTCTCAATCTCGCTTACCGAGTCCGATCCGAAGTTGGCGCAGAAGATCTCGCCCTGGTCCGGCTTTAGCGCCAGTTGCACCGGGGTCTGCCCCACGTCCATCAGCGCCAGCATGTGGTCGTTCAGCAGTGTCGCGTTCTGCTTCGCCGCCCATGTCTCCGGCGCGGCAGCCAGCGATACCGCCATCACCTGGTGCCCGCCCGAACAGGCGATAAACGCCTTCGACGAGTCGTCCAGAATCACCGCATCGGTCGCGCCCGGGCAGCCCGTGAACACCGCGCGCAGACGAGGCAACTCCCCCTTCGCCGCAATCTTCTGCGTGGCTGGCTCGCCGGAAGCTCCCGCTCCCTCCGCCGTCTCGTATGGCTCAACCGCGAAGATTGAAACGCTGCCGCCGCCCCGGTTGGTCACCACCAGCGATCGCATGTCGCGCGAGATGCGTGCCAGTCCAGGCTGCTCGCCGGTGCCCACCACGCCGATCTCGCGCCTCCGCACCAGGTCGATCACGCTCACCGTGTTCGATCCGCTGTTGGCCACATATGCGCGCTCGCCCGCTGCGTCCACGTCGATGAAGTACGGAAGTTTGTGTAACGGAATCGTCGCCACCACGCGGTTCGCGTCCGTGTCGATCACCGAAACCGACCCCATGCCCGCGGCCGTTCCCGTGTTCACCACATACACTTCGTCCCGCTTCGGGTTCACCGCCAGGCCGGTCGGCTGGAGCCCCACCTGCAACGTCCGGTCCGCTCGCAGGTAAACCAGATCGAGCACCGAAACCGTGTTCGACGCGCCATTCGTGATATAGGCAAACTCACTGTAGCCTGGCGGCACATCCGGAAAGCGTCCGCGATGGCAGCCCACGCTCAGCAGCAGCACAGCCAGCGCAACCGCCCCAACTTTTTGCATCTTTTGCATCTCTGCGAGTCTAGCGGCCTTGACGCGCATCGGCAAGCTCCATCGCAATCGAGAAGTCGTCCGGCGCGAAACTTTTTTCTTGCAATCAGTGTCTATATCAACGAAGCGGAATTCCGCCCCAAGTCGGGATCTCCGCATCGATGCGATAACCCTCGGACAACGAAGCCGGACGGAATAATCCCGGCTTCGTTGCTTTTTTGTCTCACAGATCTTCGTCCGCCTCTGTATTGAGCGAGAGGTCCGCCTGTAGTTCCTTGCCGGCGCATACCCACTGCCACGCAATCCACACTGCGTATCCACCCTGAATCAGCCATATCGCAACGTACGCGGCCAGCAGGTGGTGCGCCTCCATGCTGCTGCCGAAGAGCCAACTGAGTCTCATTGTGCGATCTCCATGGAGCCTTCGATGGATTCAGAGCCTTCGATGGATTTACGTGCCGCTTCCTGCTCTCTCTCCTGACGCCGCCGTTCCAGCGCGTAGCGGAACACCAGTAGAAATACTCCCCACATCGCCCACCCGAGCACGTTGAACCAGAACGCGGGCTTCATCGAGGGGTCGATTCCCGAGTCTGCTCCGCCGAAGAACACCGGCGCGGGATGCTGCGTCCGCCACCAACGGATCGACATAAACACGATCGGCACATCGACCGCCGCAAACACCGAGAGCACCGCCGCCAGCGTCTGCGTCTGCCCGGTGGCAGACAGCTTGCGCAGCATCAGGTAGCTCACATACAGCAGCCACAGCAGCAACATGCTGGTCAGCCGCGCGTCCCACGTCCACCAGATGCCCCACGCCGCGCGCCCCCACAGCATCCCGGTCAGCAGCGACAGGCTGCTGAAGACCACCGTCACCTCCGCCGCCGAAATTGCCACCGCATCCGCGGCCATCGCCCGCAGCGGATCGCGCCGCCGCCAGCCCAGATAAAAGAGCGACGCCACAAAGTTCACATACGGAAACAGCAGGCTCAGCATCGACGTCGGAACGTGGTAGTAGAAGATCCGCTGCACGTTGCCCATCGTCGCTTCCGTCGGCGCCACCACCAGCGCCAGCCGCGTGGCATACGCAATCGCCATCACCGTCAGGAGAAACCAGACAATGCCAACCGCGCGATAGATGTGCAATCGCTTCATCGTCTTCTGAGTCTACCAAGAAGACGCCAACCCCGCAGCTTCTTGCTGTCATCCTGAGCGGAGTTTGGCGCGCATTTGCGGCAAACGGAGTCGAAGGATCCCGATGAACTCAGCCCAACCACAGTCGCTCGACCCTTTCTCCCACAAAGCCTTGCCATGCCGCTGCCTCGCCGAGTCCGCCTACTCCGCGCTCAGCACCGTCTCGAACAGCAGCAGGCAAGCCGTCGTGAAGATGATGTTGTACGCCAACAGCTGCCGTATCCAGGGGTCCGGCGCGAACTCGCCGGTCAGGATCGCCGTTGTCGCCTGCACCATGCCGAGCAGAGCCGGGATGGAGAGGGGAAACAGGATCAGTGGCAGCAGCAACTCTCGGTTGCGTGTGCGCAGGCCCATCGCGGCGAAGAAAGTGCCATTGCACACCAGCGCCCATGTTCCGAGCGGCATCACAAGCCAAAGTAGCCAGCCCTGTCCCAGCGCGTGGAGGTTGTAAAAGACAACGAACAACGGTGCCAGCACCACCTCGATAATGGTGACAAACAACATATTGGCCAGAGCTTTGCCCAGGAACAACGCCGACGGCGGGGCCGGCGACATTCTGTGTGCATCCAGCACGCGATTGCGTAGTTCGCGCGTCCACGCCTGATTGAGCGCTGTCACGGATGCGAACAGAAGCGCCACCCACAGAATGCCGCCTGAGATCTGGCGTGCCATGGTGGGATTTGCCGTGGGGTCGAAGGCAATCGAGAAGACGACGACCACCAGCAGCGAGAAGAACAGCATCCCGTTGATCGAGTCGCGCGAACGCCATTCAAGTTGAAGATCTTTGCGCAGATGGGTGAAGACGTGGCCAAAGTAGCTCATCCGCCCGCCTCCGCGCCGACCGCGCTGCGCAAAATCTTCGTCAGGTCTGCCAGCGTCCCCTTGCTCGCGCGCAGGTAATCCTCAGGCTTCATCAACAACTGCGTTCCGCGCACTCCCGCCGAAATCGAGATCACATCGAACAGCTCGATCGTCTCGTCCACATAAGCAGGGAACTCCGTCTTCGCGGCCATCACCGTCACTCCTCCGCGCACATAGCCCGTCAGCGGCTCGACCTCCTTCAGCGACGCCAGCTCCACCCGCTTCACATCCGCCGCCGCCGCCAGCTTCTTCAGGTCGAGTTCGCAGTCGCCGGGAATCACCGCAAAGAAATATTCCCCGCTCGACGCCCGTGTCAGCAGCGTCTTGAACACCTGTTCCGCCGGCAGCCCAACCTTGCGCGCCACCGCAATCGCGCTCAGGTCCTCGGGATCGACCTCGTAAGCCCGCGCCTCGTACGCAATTCCCAGCGAGTCCAGCAGCCGCGCCGCATTCGTCTTCGCCGTCTTGGCAGGCTTCATTGCATCCCCTCCCGCGCCGCGCCAACGATAGACAAAATCGTCCCCGCCCGCATGGTCAGCGTCGTCTCTGCCAGCGGCTCGGCCAGATGCGCCTGGTGCGTCGTCAGAAGGATCGTCCGCCCGCGCGCACCCTGCTCGGTTGAAGCCGCGCTCACCGGCCGCGTGCGAAACTCCATCAGCAGCTCCACCATGTGTCTGGCCGAATCCACATCCAGATTCGAAAACGGCTCATCCAGCAGAAGCAGCTCCGGGTCGGTCTGCAACACCCGTGCCAGCGAGGCTCGCTGCTTCATCCCCTGCGAGTACTGCCCAACGGGCCGTGTCAGCGCCGGGTCCAGCCCCACCGCCCGTAGCGCCTGCTCCGGCCCGCCGCCTTCCTCGCCGTGCAGCCGTCCAAAGTATCGCAGGTTCTCCATCGCCGTCATCTCGTCGTAGAGCATCGCCTCATGGCTCATATACGCGATGCGCCGCCGTTGCCAGCGCGGTTCGTCGCCGAAGACATGCACTGTGCCGCGCGTCGGCGCAATCAGCCCCGCAACCAGCCGCAGCAGCGTCGATTTGCCCGCACCATTGTCTCCCAGCACCACGGTAGACGAGCCCACCGCGAACTCCACCGTCACCTTGCGCAGCGCCGCGAATCCCCCATACAACTTCGATACCGCATCCAGACGCACCGCCGCCACCAACCCAGTCGTGCGCGCCGATTCATCTGCCTGTCGAGCTTCGTTCATCTATCCGAGTATAGAGCGCATCCGTTCGCTGAAATATATCTCCCACGCGTCGTCATTCTGCCCTGAGCGTAGTCGAAGGGCAGAATCTCTGTATTTCGCTGTTGTCTGTTCTTGCTTGTCATTCTGAGATCAGATCAGAATCGGCGCAAACAATTCACTTCGCCGGCGTCAGCATCGCGGTATTGCCCGCCGGCGCATCGCCCGGTTTCGCCGGGGCGTACTTCGACGCGCACTTGGCCTGCAACTGCGTCGCGTGGAAGACGCCATCCCGCCCATACGTCCCCACCGCCAGGGCCTGCGCGTCGTCCTTGAATGTGTCCGGCGGCGGCTCTGCCCCCTGATAGTTCACCTGCAACGTCTTCCCCTGCTCCAGCAACACAAACCGCGCATTCGTGCCAGACCGCTGAATGCTTCCCGGCTGCACATTGCCCGCCACCCGCAGATTGCGCGTGTACGCCTTCTTGCCCATCGCGTTCAGTTCAGTGATGGTGCAGTAGTAGCTCTTGGTGTCGCGCACGCCGGTGTAGGCCAGCCATCCCACCGTCGCCAGCACCAACACCGCAGCCGCCACAATCTTGATCGGAGCCATCCCGCGCATAGCCTCAGTCTACCAGCAAATCCCGCCATCAATCCCGCATCGAGGCAATAAATGTGACCGGTGTCACTCCCAGGACGCGCGCCGCCCTTCAATCCTCCCAACTGCTCTATAATTTCTCTACCTATGAGACCAATCCATATCGCCATTGCCAGCTTCGTTGCAGGACTCCTGCTGCTC
>DAIRTY010000149.1:0-5228 GCA_036803645.1 Acidobacteriaceae bacterium
CAGAAACAGCAAATGCGGGGATTCTTCGCTCCACTCAGAATGACAAAGGAAGAAGCAGATTCCTTCGGGAATGACAAACCAAGAGAGCTGCAGTTATTGCAGCAGCGTGCCGTTTTCGGGTTGGACTTTGGCGTCTTCTGGGGGGATGACTACGGCGGCGGCTACTTTGTCGTCGGTGTCGAGGTTGAGGAGTTTGACGCCGGAGGTGCTGCGGCCGGCGGAGCGGATGGTCTTGGTGTCGATGCGGATGATCTTGCCGAACTGGCTGATGAGCATCATCTCGGTGGTGTCGTCGACCAGGTTGATGGAGTTGACCTTGCCGACCTTGGGCGTGGCCTTGAGGTTGGTGACGCCGCCGCCGCCGCGCGATTGCAGGCGGTACTGGTCCGCATCGGTGCGCTTGCCGTAGCCGTTCTCGGTGACCGAGAGGATGAGGCAGGGGGTGAGGCCGAGGCGCGCATCGAGGGCCTTGAGGTTGGATTCGGCGATGGAGTGGGCCTTCTCGGCGGCCTTCTCGGCGGCCTTGACGGCCTCGTCGGGCGTGCCGGCGCTGCGCACCAGGCGGGTGGTCTCGCGGGCGGCGCGCAGGACGGAGTCGGTGTCGGAGTGGATGGCGCGGAGCTTCTTCAGTTCCTTGACGACGGCGGGGCCTGCGGCGGCGGCGAGACGGTCGCGGTCGGCGTTGCGCGTGGCGTCGGAGATGGTGATGGCCGCGCCGACGACGTAGTCTCCCTTGCGCAGGCTGATTCCCTTGTTGCCGCTTGCTCCGCGACCCATGGGACGCAGGCCGCGACGCTTCTCCTGCGGGAGGCTCTCGTCGTATAGCTCGTCGAAGCGGATGGCCATGCCGTCGTGCGTGGCGAGGAAGATGACCTGATTGCCGTCGGTGATCTGCGCGGTGATAAGCTCGTCGTCCTTGTCGATGCCGATGGCGATGATGCCGCGGCTCATGACGTTGGAGAAGTCCTTGAGCGCGGTCTTCTTGACGGTGCCGTTGCGCGTGGCGAAGAGGACGAACTTGGAGTCCTCCTCGAGGTCGCGGACGGGGAGGATGGTGACGACGCGCTCACCGGGCTGGAGGGCGACGAGCGAGGCCATGGCTTTGCCCTTGCCGGCGGCGCCGATGTCTGGGACTTCGTAGATCTTGAGCCAGTAGACGCGGCCGGTGTTGGTGAAGCAGAGCAGGAAGGCGTGGGTGGAGTCGATGATGAGCTGCGCGACGAAGTCCTCTTCGCGGGTCTTCATGCCGAGACGGCCCGTGCCGCCGCGGCGCTGCTGGCGGTAGATGGAGATGGGCGTGCGCTTGAGGTAGCCGGTGTTGGAGACGGTGACGGCAACCTGCTCGTCGGCGATGAGGTCTTCGAGGCCAAGCTCGGCGGTCTCGTCGAGGATGGTGGTGCGGCGTGCATCGCCGTACTTGTCGCGGATCTCGGTTAGCTCACGGACGATGACGCGGCGGAGCTTGGATTGCGATGCGAGGATGGATTCGTACTCGGCGATGGCGTCGCGGACGGCGCGGAGTTCGCTGAGCAGCTCGTCGATGGAGAGCTGAGTGAGGCGGTAGAGTTGCAGTTCGAGGATGGCGTCGATCTGCTTGTAGCTGAGGATGAGCGTGGCGACGCCGGCTGCTGTGGTGGGCAGGTAAGTGGTGTCTACGGCGTACTTGGAGGGGTCGAGCGTGATGCCGGCGAGCTCCGTGCCGCGCAGGCTGATCTTTTTGCCGGAGAAGTAGGAGAAGAGGTTCTCGCGTGCGGCGACGCGCGAAGAGCTTTGGCGGATGATGCGGATGACGTTGTCCAGATGGTCGAGCGCGATCTGGTAGCCGAGCAGGATGTGTTCGCGGTCGCGGGCCTTGGCGAGGAGGAATGCGGTGCGTCGGCGGACGACCTCCATGCGGTGCTCGAGGAAGGCGCGGATGGCGGCGTCGAGCGGGAGTTCCTTGGGCTGGCCGTTGTGGACGGCCAGGAAGATCATGGAGAAGGACTCCTGCATCTGGGTGTGCTTGTGCAGTTGGTTGAGGACGATCTGGTGCTCGGCCCCGCGCTTGAGGCCGATGACGATTCTCATGCCGTCGCGGTCGGATTCGTCGCGGAACTCGTCGCGGGCGATGTCTGTGATGGTGCCGTCGTTGACCAGCTCGGCGATGCGCTCGATGAGCTTGGCCTTGTTGACCTGGTAGGGGATCTCGGTGACGATGATGGCCTGGCGGCCGCCGGAGATGTTCTCGATGGCGCACTTGGCGCGCATGATGAAGCGGCCGCGGCCGGTCTTGTATGCGCCGGGGATGGTGGTCTTGCCGAAGATGTAGCCGCCGGTGGGGAAGTCGGGGCCGTGGACGTGCTGGAGGCAGAGGTCGAGGTCGGAGCGCGTCTCGTCCTTGGCTTTATCGACGAGCGCGATGCATGCGTTGATGACTTCGGTGAGATTGTGCGGCGGGATGTTGGTGGCCATGCCGACGGCGATGCCCGAGCTGCCATTGACCAGCAGATTGGGGATCCTGGCGGGCAGGACGGTGGGTTCGAGCGCGGACTCGTCGTAGTTGGGCACCATGTCGACCGTGTCGGAGTCGATATCGGCGAGCATTTCGCCGGCGATGCGCGTGAGGCGCGACTCGGTGTAACGCATGGCGGCGGGCGGGTCACCGTCGACCGAGCCGAAGTTGCCCTGGCCATCGACCATGGGGTAGCGAAGGCTGAAGTCCTGCGCCAGGCGAACCATGGTGTCGTAGATGGCGGAGTCGCCGTGGGGATGGTAGTTGCCCATGACGTGGCCGACGACCTTGGCGGACTTGGTGAATTTCTTGTTGAACTGCAGGCCCATCTCCTGCATGCCGTAGAGGATGCGGCGATGGACGGGCTTGAGGCCGTCGCGCACATCGGGCAGGGCGCGGCCGATGATGACCGACATGGAGTAGTCGAGATAACTGCGGCGCATCTCGTCTTCAATGTTGACGGGATAAAGGAATGCGGCGCCGCGGCCCTGCACGACGGATGGGCCATCGGGTGGAGGGCCATCGCCGGAGGGCAAAGTGTTCGCGGCGGGGTCTTGCGGGGCGGGATTTTCAGGGTTTTTCGGGTCTTCCGGAAAGAGATCGTCAGCCATGGTTTATGGCTCTATTATAGGCGTTTTTGGGGTGCTTCGGGGCGGTGGGAAATCGGGGCTGAATGAGACTTTACGGGGTCATTCTTGAGTCGAGGAAATCTGCTGGCGTCATGATAGGAATCCCGCGCCAGGGATGGAGTACCAACAAGTCATCATCGCTGCTGACCAGGGCATCGGCTTCGGATGCGAGCGCCAGTGCGAGGAATTTGTCGTCCCCGTGATCGCGGCACGGCGGATCGACAGCCGCCAGATCGGCCTGCTGCACGGCGAAGAGATGTAGGTGACGGCGCACGATCTCGACAAAGGCACAGCGCGACTCTTTATCCAGATAGCGGTCGAACTTTTTGCGATCCAACACCTGTGCCAGTTCGTCCAGCGTCTCTACGCTGGCGCAGACCTCGCAGGTGCGCAAGGCCTTCAATAAGACCTGATCGGGGACAGAGCCGGTTCGGAGCACAGCACTGACCAGGGTACTGGTGTCCAGAATGACCCGGCGGATGCGGCTCATCGAGCCTCACGCACCATGCGGTTCACGGTGACGTCTGTCAACGCTGCTGCGGCGGCGGACTGTGCCGGGGTGGTGCGCTTTACGGACTGCGTACGCCAAGCCTCAAGATCGGAGACCGCCCTGCTGCGTTTGCGCCGCGAATCGAGGAGTTCCTCCATGTCTTGCGGGGAGACGACGAAGGCCGTGGGACGTCCATGACGGGTGATGGTGACCGCCTCGCGTTGCACGGTATCGAGCAGCTTTCCGAAGCTGTTTTGTGCTGCTGCGGAAGTCATGGAGACCATGGTTTCACCTCGCTTGAGAGACTAGCTAATATAGATAGTATAGCTAATATTGCTATTTCGCAAGGAGGCGGTGCAGAGGCGCGGATTGGGGATCTGGCGGGAGCGGACGCGGCTTCGCGCGATGCTCACTCATCCTGCCCCACCAGCGAAGCTGGCGGAGACCCCGTTCGCAAAAACGCGATGGATGTGGCATCCGGCTCGATGCGGTCTAGTGGCAAGATGCATAACTTTGGTGAACGCGATGCCAAATCTCGGTTCTGCCAAACAATGAGAATCCAATATAGCCGCGCAACCTCAAGAGGTCGCCATCCACAACCATCTGGCCGCGATAGGTATTTCCCGACTTTGGGTCGTAGATGGTTCCGCCGGACGCGTGCGTGGCGTCGCTTGAATGAAAGCGGCTGCCAATCTCAAGATTGCATAGCGATTTGCCGCGCAGAGTCGCGTCGGGATTGTGGATATCCATTGTGGAGTCGGCTTTTGGACTGATAAACAGTATCCTCATGCAGAAGTCACTGGAGCATGGGTCGATGCGGACAATGGTTCCCGACGGCACCTGCCAATCGCCCAGGAACGGAGAGGTCTGTGCGTTGAGTGGCGCTGTGCCTGTGAAGATTGCAAGAAGCAGGATAGAAGCAAGCGCAAGCGGGCGTTGGAGGATTGGTCTGGCCCCACGGAAGCGCTTCGCGAGGCGGCGCAGCAACAAGCCAGTGGGTTGATCGCGGTGCGTGGTGGTTGCAATTCGACTGAAGCAGGCTTGCGTCATGGTGGACCCTCAATGGTCTGCCCGAAATTTTATGCCAGCGGCTCTTAGTGTAGCGTGGCGCGTTGAAGGGCGATTGGTGACGGGCACCCGGCTTGCGATTACCAACCCATTTGGCGCATTCGCTCCAGGATGATGCCGCTGTAGCTGTTCATGCGCTCGGGGCGTCGATTGAGGGGAGCCGGAAGAATCGCGGCAAGGCGGGCCGACTGTTGCCGTCCGATACTGCGGGCCGGGGTGTGGTAGTAGGTGCGGCACGCCGCGTCCGCGCCATAGATGCCAGGGCCCCATTCGACGACGTTGAGGTAGAGCTCGAGAATGCGCCGCTTGCCGAGGACGAGTTCGGTCACCGGCACCAGTGTGGCCTCCGCGCCCTTGCGCAGGAACGAGCGGCCAGTTCCGAAGAAGAGGTTTTTGACGAGTTGCTGGGTGAGAGTGGAGCCTCCGCGCATGCGGTCGCCTTCCATGTCCTCCTTGGCGGCGAGCTGGATGGCGTGCCAATCGAAGCCATGGTGCTGGTAGAAGCGCGCGTCCTCCGCGGCGATGACAGCGTGCTGGAAGTCGGGCGAGA
>DAIRTY010000150.1:0-5225 GCA_036803645.1 Acidobacteriaceae bacterium
CGTGGCGATGCTGGTCTACGCCTTCTGGCTCGCGCCCAAGCCGGAGGCGTAGCTGTAGGTGTTGCCAAAGGGAGATAATTGTCGATCTCCACCACGCGAAGCGGGTTAGAATTCGAGACATGAAATTCATACCGAGGTTCCTACTGTCATCGTTCGCCGTATGCCTGTTGCTGAGTGCCTCCATGCTGAATGGCGAGAGCAAGAACATGGCCGACTACACGCTGCGCCTGCGCATCTTCAGCAAAGCCGCGACGAACTTCTACAGCAGAACGGTTGTGGAAGAGTCGAAGGGTGATGGCCGTGCCGACCTCTTCGAGGGTGAGGATGTGCATGGTGTGGACTTCAACTACGCATGCGACGAGAAGTTCAAAGCATCGTTTGCCTACGAGACCTATCCGGCGAAGTGGAAGAAGCCCGGCCAGGTGTTGACGGTGCTGCTTCCAGTCTTTGGAAAGGCGAACACCTACTTCACCTGCAACTTCAATACGGCGGTGCGGGATACCGCTTATGTGCGGAATAACGGAAGGATGTCGGAAGAGCCGCCGGAGGGGTACAAGGCCTGGATGGTGAAGCACGACTACGATCCGGTGCATGGCAAGAACATACCGAAGAACGTGAGCGCAGCGGAGCAGGCGCAGCAGAACGGTACGCCTCCTGCAGCGGCCCCGGCAACGCCACCGGGCCCAGCTGCGACGCAGTGATTGCAGCAGTCTGCCACTTTTGAGAAGAACGATCGCTTCGGTGGGGCACTGGTAGCTCCGCCGAAGCGATTTTCATCTTCAGATCGCGGAGGCCAGGGCGGTCTGCTGGGCGGCGAGGAGTTGGCGGATGCCCTTTTCGGCGTAGTCGAGCATGGCGGTGAGCTGGGCGCGGCTGTAGGAGACGCGCTCGGCGGTGGCCTGCGTCTCCACCAGGCCGCCATCGGCGAGCATGACGACGTTCATGTCCACATCGGCGCGCGAGTCCTCTTCATACGCGAGGTCGAGCAGGATGTTGCCGTCGACGATGCCCACCGATGTGGCGGCCAGCATCTGGCGGAGCGGCGAGGTCTTCAGCGTACCGGCGGCGACGAGCTTGCCCAGCGCCAGGGCGAGCGCGACCGAGGCTCCCGTGATGGCGGCGGTGCGGGTGCCTCCGTCGGCCTGCAGGACGTCGCAGTCGAGAATGATGGTGCGCTCGCCCAGGGCCTTCATGTCGACGACGGCGCGCAGGCTGCGCCCGATGAGGCGCTGGATCTCGTGCGTGCGGCCGCCGACCTTGCCGCGTTCGGATTCGCGCGGAGTGCGGGTGAGGGTGGCGCGGGGAAGCATTCCGTACTCGGCGGTGACCCAGCCGCGGCCGGAGTTGCGCATCCATCCGGGAACGCCGGTCTCGATGGTGGCGTTGCAGAGGACGCGGGTGTTGCCGGTCTCGACCAGCACGGAGCCTTCGGCGGTGGCGACGAAGTTGGGGGTGAAGCGGATGGGGCGGAGAGCGTCGGCGGAGCGGCCATCGGGGCGGAAGATGGGCGCCGAAGACGCGGCGGAGGATTGCGCAGGGGTGGGAAGGGAGGTTGCCAGTGAGATAGGGGCCATGAGGCGATTATAGTTGCGTGGATTGCAGATGGCCTTCGCGGAGAGAGCAAAAGCGAAGCGGGAGAATCGGGAGGAGAGCAAATGGCAGGAGATTCGTCTGCCGCAGCCGAGTCGCGATTGTCTGGCTGAGAAAGGGGAGCGGAGTCTAGAGCTGATCTCCTGAAGGCGTAGAGGAGCTACAAACACAATACTGAGATTCTGGCTTCGCCAGAATGACGACTCACGGGGGCTTCGCCAGAATGACGACTCACGGGGGCTGCGCCAGAATGACGATTCACGGGGGCTGCGCCAGAATGACGATTAATGGGGGGTGCGCCAGAATGACGACTCGTGGGTTTCGGCTCTAACCCAACAAGAGAAGCGCTATAGGGGGATTGAGTTCCTGTGGGGGCTGGAGATTAGCATGTGCCTCCACAGGTTCCCGAAACGGGAATGTGTGCCAATTAGGGAATCGCGGAGTTATCTTTGTTTTGTTATGCTTACGCGCGACCGGGTGATTTTTCGGTTCCTGATCGGGAATCGTGTACCAGAACGGAACCTAGCGGCACGGTGACTTATGGATTTATTATCTATAACTTACGGACAGTGTTTCAGTTTGGCACTCAACCTGATTATAGAGTAGGTGCCTGCATTCTCAGAACAGGAGAGAAACAGGCTATTAATGGAGTGCAAGCTAAAACTGGAGTAAGACCATGCGGGCCAAGCAGAGTTCCACCGCCTCAGGGATGTATTGCCGTTCCGAATCACTCACGCCGCCTATATCGATCGCTGCGGATTCGCTTCTTCGCGGCCAGGTCTACCCGCTTCCCGGACTGAGTTGCTCGAGTTCCGGTCTGGAGACGCCCCAGGACGAAGGCCTGCTGCACGATGCGCGCAACCTGATGGGCACCATCGGACTCTACTGCGACCTGCTTTCGATGCCGGATGTGCTCAAGCCGGAGCACCGCCATTATGCGGAGGAGTTGCGGATGTTGGGAACGCGCAGCGGGGCGTTGATCCAGCGCCTGATGGAGCGCCATATGCAGTCCCCGCTTGCGCAAGGACAATCGCCGCAGGTGCCTGGCACAGGCGCTGCCTGGCAGGCGGGAGCAGTCCGCTCCCTGACTCTAACGAAGGTGCGTGCGGCCGAGGGCGGGGTGGTCGAGCGTCCAGGTCCCTGGCCCACGCCGGTGGGCCTACCGCCCACTCCGGTGAGTCTGCGCGCGATCATCGAGCGCTGCTCTGGCCTGCTCAGCCAGGTTGCGGGCGGCAGGGCGATCGAGGTGAGCTGCGGGACGGCGGCCTCGTTTCCGGTCGCGGTGGGCGGGGAGGCGGTGGAGCGGATCCTGGTGAATCTGGTGCGCAACTCGGCGGCGGCGATGCGTGGGCCAGAACGATCGGACGGTCCGGCTGGAGGTGCGATGGGGTGTGCTGTGCGGGGCAAGGTCCTGGAGAGAATCGCGGATGGAACAGCGGACGAGACTCCGGGGGCGATCCGGATTGGGGTGGGGGTGCCGATCAATCGCATGGACGACCCCAGGCCGTGGCCGCTGCGCAGGGTGAGGTTGACGGTGGAGGACTCCGGGTGTGGAATGGTGCCGGAGCAGATTGAAAGAATTTTGAGCGGATACAGGGCCCCGACGCGGGGCAGTCACGGGATAGGACTTCGCGTGGTGCGAGAGTTGGTCGCTGCTTCGGCGGGAGACCTGAGAGTGATGAGCGCTCCGGGAATCGGCACGCGGGTGCAGATCGAATGGCCGGCGTCGGCGGGCTTGCAGGAGGCCGCGGCCGATAGCAGCTCTGTTTCTTACGGTGCATCCGCTTCGGGCAGGCGTGCGGAAACCTGCGAATCGCCCGCGCTGTGCCGGGAACGGCGAGGGCAGCACGCGGCCCAGGGTTTGCGTGCGGTCGAGGTGGATGCGGTTCCTGAGTCTGGTGTAGATTCCGCGGCAGGCGGTGGGGGAGGAACGATATGCTGACACCGGAACCGAATTTTTCCATATCGCTTTCAGGCAAATCGGAGCGGGCACGAAAGGCTGGACAGGCGGTCGCGGCGACATCTGCCCTGGCTGGGAGATGGGCGCGCGAGCCCGTGCCGGTCGAGGCTGCTACATCCATGCCGTCGGGGGTCCTGGTTGGGGTATCTGGGTTGGAGGGCACGCACCTGCTGGAACACCTGCCGGAGGGGATGCCGGCGTTTCGCATCCTGGTGGTGGACGATGACGCTTTGCTGCGCAAGGCGTGCTGCGAGATCGCTGCGGGAATGGGCTTTGTGCCGCTGGCGGCGAACAGTGTGCCGGAGGCGCTGACGGTGCTGCGGCAGCATCCGGTGGAGATGCTATTGCTGGACCTGAAGCTGCCCGGCGGCGGCGGGCTGAAGCTGCTAAGCGAAGTCAAGACCCTCTATCCGCAGACGGGCGTGGTGGTGATGACGGCCTTTGCCACGGTGGCATCCGCGGTTGAGGCGATGCGCATCGGGGCCGGTGACTATCTGACCAAGCCATTTGCGCTGGAGGAGCTGACCAGCGTTCTGGAACGCACCAGCCAGCGGCTGCACTTCGACATCGAGAGCCGGTGCCTGCGTGAGCGTCTGCGCGCGCAGACGGACATGGGAGGGCTGATCGGCAGATCGCCGGAGATGGAGAAGGTCTACCGGATTCTGTCGAAGGTGGCGAACTCGACCCACCCGGTGCTGATCCTGGGCGAGAGCGGCACGGGCAAGGAGATGGTGGCGCGCGCGATCCACAACAACGGGCCGAATGCGGCGAAGCCGTTTGTCCCGGTCGACTGCGGCTCGCTGGTGCCGACGCTGATCGAGAGCGAGCTGTTCGGCTACGTGAAGGGCGCGTTCACCGGAGCCAACCGCTCCAGGGGGGGGCTGCTCTCCGCGGCCGATGGCGGGACCGTTTTCCTGGACGAGATTGGCGAGCTGCCGCTGGACCTTCAGGCCAAGCTGCTGCGCGCGCTACAGGAAAAAGAGGTGCGCCCGGTGGGGGCCACCCACGCGGTGCCAATCACGGCGCGGGTGCTGGCGGCGACCAACCGCGACCTGAGCGCGATGGTTGAGCAAGGAACCTTCCGCAAGGACCTTTACTTCCGCTTGAGCGTGGTCAACCTGAAGCTGCCTCCGCTGCGCGAGCGCCGGGAAGACATTGCGATCCTGGCGGCGCACTTCCTGGAGCGGCTGCACCGCGAGACCGGCGCCTCCCACGTCTTTTCCGAGGACGCGATCCTGCTGATGAGCGAGTACGACTGGCCGGGCAACGTGCGCGAGCTGGAGAACGCGATCGAGCGCGCCTGCTCCCTCTCTTCGGGGCCAGTGCTCCACATGGCCGACCTGCCCACGCAATTGCAGGACTTCCGCATGCATCGCCGGGAGGCGAACCCGCCGTCGGCGGCCGAAGCGGACGATGGCGCGGACGACTCCATCGTATCCATTGCCGACATGGAGAAGCAGGCGATCCTGGGTACCATCCGCCAGTTGAACGGAGATAAGCTGATGGCGGCCAAGCTGCTCGGCATCGGCAAGACGACGCTCTATCGCAAGCTGAAGGAGTATGGCCTGGCCGGAGCAGAGAAATCGACCGGCGATTGACGGGCCAGCGAACCTCAAGGGTTATGGCGAAGTCGATTGATTGGTGCCGTTCGGAGTTGACGACGACTGTCCAGTGC
>DAIRTY010000151.1:0-5212 GCA_036803645.1 Acidobacteriaceae bacterium
CCCTGCGCGAGACCACCCGAAGCATCCGCTATGGCCACCTGCCCTGCATGATCGTGCTCGACATCGACCACTTCAAGCACCTCAACGACACGCGCGGACACGCCGCCGGAGACGCCGCGCTGCAGGCTCTGGTGCACCAGATCAAACCAATGTTGCGCGCCAACGATGTGCTCGCCCGTACCGGTGGCGAAGAGTTCACCATCCTGCTGCCCAACACCACTGCCTCGGCGGGCATCATGGCAGCCGAGCGCGTCAGGCAGACCGTCGAAGCTCTCGAAATCCCCTTCGAGGACGAGCCAATCCGCTTTACCGTCAGCGCCGGCGTCGCCCAGCTTGACCCCGCCCAGGGTGGTTGGGAAGGTATGATGCGCCGCGCCGATGCGGCAATGTATGAGGCCAAGGAAAATGGCCGCAACTCGGTCCGTCCAATCGCAAAATACAGTGAAGTGGCAGCCGCCAGAGTCGCATCTCCCCTCTTGTAAGCCCCCGGCACACACGGAACCGCGGACATCTGGCTTCCCCCAGCGGGAGGCCAGAGTTGTTTTGTGGCGCTGCCGTCCTCGCTCTGCCTCAGCCGAGCCGCTGTTTCAGCACGCTGCGCGCAATGGCGTCCAGCACTCCGTTCAGGAACTGCACCGACTCCGGCGCTGCGTAGCGGCGCGCTATCTCCAGCGACTCGTTGATCACGATGGCGGCCGGCGTCTTCGGGTAGCCCAGCAGCTCGGCAACGGAGGCGCGCAGCAGGTTGCGGTCCACCACCGCCATCCGCTCCAGCCGCCAGTTCTCGGCATGAGACTCGATCAGCGCGTCGATCTCCGCCTGTCGCTCTGTGGCCACGCGATAAATATCTTCGGCAAATCCGCGCGTCTCCGCGTCCACATCGTCGCGCGAGGGCCAGAACAGCGCCCGCACCTCCTCCGGCGTCTGCTTGCCCAGGTCACCCTGGAACAGCATCTGCATGGCCAGTTCGCGTGACTTGCGGCGCGTGCCCATCTAATTCTTCCCCTTCTTCCCCGCTGGCTTCCTTTGCGGCGCCTGTAGCTTCCTCGTTACCGACACCATCTCAATCGCCGCCATGGCCGCCTCGAACCCTTTGTTGCCCGCCTTCACTCCCGCGCGTTCCAGCGCCTGTTCCAGCGTCTCGCAGGTCAGCACGCCGAAGCTGTGCGGCACGCCCGTCTCCTGCTGCGATTGCCCGATGCCGCGCGCAACCTCCGTGTAGATCGCCTCGTAGTGCGCCGTCTCGCCGCGCAGCAGGCAGCCCAGCGTAATGATTGCATCCACCGACTTCGACTCCGCCAGCGTGCGCGCCGCCGATGGAATCTCCCACGCACCCGGTACGCGCACAATCTGAATCTCCGCGCGCGTCGCGCCGCTGCGCAGCAGCCCATCCAGCGCGCCCTGCAGCAGCCGCTCGGTGATCACCGCGTTCCAGCGCGCCACCACAATCGCAAACCGCATTCCTGCCGCCGACAGATCGCCCTCAACGGCGATGGGCCTGCCGGCGAGCGCATCCTCCGGCTCCCAGAAGCCCAGCAGCAACGATGGATCCAGCGCAACCGTGAACAGCCGCGACTTCCAGTGCGTCGGCGCAACCTCCGAGAGCAGCTCGGCAACCTCTTCGGCGCTATGGTTTGCCTCCATCCACTGCGCAACAACCGCGCGAACCTGGTCGAGTTGCGTCACCTCAATCAGGACAGGAGACACAGCCGGCGCGCGCCCCGCCACCAGTTCCAGATTGCCCACTGGCGTCAGAAATGCCGCGCCCCGCCCGCTTCCATCCTCCCAGCCCTTGCCCGCCTCAAAGCCCAGCGCGCCCAACAGGCCTGCCAGCCTCTCCTGCGCAGCCGCCGAACCCACCTGCGTCACCAACGTAATTCCCTTGACCATCCTTCGATTGTATCGTCTGCGAGTTGCGGGCTGAAGGTTGTTCCCTGCCGCCGATGCGCGTCTTGTGGAAACCGCATCCAACCTCTTGGTATGCTTAAAGACGTGCGTATGACTGTTCCTCCTCTTTCGTCCTTTGGCCGCATCGCCTCCGCGCGGCCTTCTTCCACACGATCAAGACTGCCGCTGGCGCTTGCCGCAGCCCTCTGCCTGGTTGCATCTCCAATGCTGCTTACGGGCTGCAAACGCGTATCGGCGGGCGTGACGGTCCCAACCGCAAGTCCGCAGGCGGTCGACTCCGCGCGTCAACAACTGGACCTGATCCCGCCGCCCTCCAAGAGCCGCTACATGGCCATCCCCAGCCTCGCCGAATGGGAGAACCCCTACCTGACGGTCGAGGAGAACATGGCCACGCTGCATGTCACCCAGGCCGACGCCAACTCCAGCGAACTGGGTGCGGGCGGAATGCTGCGTCCCGTCGCCGCGCGCCGCCAGGACCTCACCGTGCGCGTCAGCGATCTGCCCACTGCGCTGGATGCGGTGCCGCAGGACTCCTGGCCCTACGGCCGCGTGGTTGCCATCGAGGAGGCGCACGACACGCCAACCTCGGCCCGTCCCACTGTTCGCCGCAACGTCGAAGCCGCCATCAAAACGCTCGGCGACATGGGCGTCGTGGTCTACGAGTGGCCCGAAGCCGGCCTTCGCTGACTTTGTCGCAACCGTTGTCTTCGCCGTTGCCTGTTCTTCGTCGTTGTTTGTTCTTGCCGTTGTTTGTTCTTGCTGTCATCCTGAGCGCGTCTTTCGAGCGCGAAGGATCCCGACAAACTTGCGCCCACCTCAGCCGCCCACCCCTTTCTCCCTCAAAACTCCCGCTCATAGCTCACAGCCCATAGCCCATGGCCGAAGCAAAAAAACGCCTCGTCTCCCGCGCCCCCCCCCAGCGGCAGCCCGCTCATGCGTTTACAATTCCATTCTTGCCCATGCAAGGCCGGCGCACTCAGCGCCGCGCAGACGCATCCTACAAAGTTGACCAAACTGGCGTGAGAGACTTGAGGGCGAGAGGCTGAAGGAATTGTCATGAGCGAAACAAAAGTTGCGGCGGTGAATCAGCACAAGTCACTGGCCAGGGGAATGATCGCCGGCTTGATCGCCGGACTGGCCGCAACAGCCGCCAAGACCCTTGCCGAGCGCATCTTTCCCCCGCACACCCATGGCGAGTTGGAGCCGCAGGAACTCGCCGTCGAGTGCGTGGCCGCAGACACTCTGACCCCGGTCGCAAAGGCGAGGTTGAGCGAGGGCCTCCGCTGGGGACTCGGCGCCTCGGCTGGCGCTGCATACGGCGCGGTCGCCGAGTTCTACCCCGAGGCCACCGCGAAGCACGGCGTCAGCTTCGGCCTGGTGCTGGAGGCGTTGAGCCACGAAGCCGCACTCCCCGCGCTTGGCCTCGCGACCGAACCCGAGAACGAGACCCAGACCGCGCTCGAGCGCAGCAGCGAGATCACCTCGTATGTCGTCTACGGCCTCACCGCCGAACTGGTCCGCAGGCTGGTGCGCCGGTGCCTCTAGCCGTAGCTCCGAACCACTCCGAGTCCAATTCCGAAGCCCGCACGGCCCACGCGGCGCTGCGCAGCTATCGCCCGGGCGACTGGCAGGCAATGTACGCGCTCGACCTCATCTGCTTTGCTCCAGTCTTCCAGTTCAGCCGCGGGGCCATGCGCGGCTTTGCCGAGTCCCCCGGAGCGGTTACCCTGCTGGCCGAAGCAGAGAACAGTGGGGCGCAAGGTGAGCTGGCAGGCTTCTGTCTCACGCAGTTGGACGAGCGCACCGGCTATGTAGTCACGCTGGATGTGGCTCCCGCATCTCGCCGCCGCGGGCTGGCGCGGCGTCTCATGGCGGAGGTCGAGACCAAACTCCACGCCGCCGGCGCCGTGCGCATGAAGCTGCACGTCTTCTCCGGCAACGCGGAAGCAATCCGTTTCTACGAGGCGATCGGCTACACCCAGGTGGGCGCAGCAAAAGACTTCTACGCACAAAGCCTGCACGCGCTCCTCTACCGCAAGAGGCTCCCGGCCTAGCTGGCACCGATAAGCGGGACGCCAGCTTTCTTTGCGGCTGATATGAGCTTCACGTCCAAGGTCGCTAAAGGCAGGTTCAGCCGCATCGCCAACTCCAGATAGGTTGCATCGTAGGCGGTCAGTTCGTAGGTCCGCATCAGCGGAAGAAGGGTGGTCGGTCCGATCGGATGGAGCGGCATATCGGTATGTATTTCGAGTATCCCAAGCGTACGAACGGCAATTGTGAGATCGGCTGCATCGAGTCGACCCTTTCTTAAGGCAATGCCGAGAACATTGGAAACTTCCACATGCCAAAAGGACGGGACGAAGATCGCTCGCGAAATCGCCAGCCTCAATGTCTGAAGTGTTTCCGGGGTCTGCTCGTCCTTGAAACACCAGCTAAGTGCAACCGAACTATCCAGCACGAAGCTCAATTGCTATGTCCTTCGTGAATAAACTCTCTCCACTCGCGGCCATTGCGACCGGAGGTTGCGGTCGAGGTTTTCATGTGCTCAATCAAGCCGTCGATGGCGCTTGAGCGGTCCGACGCAGCATGGGAGTCCTCGCGCAACTGCTCCTGCATGATGAAGCTGGCATAGCTGGAAACGCTCATGCCGGCGTCAGCTGCTTTTTTCTCCAGCGCGGCCTGCAAGTCGTCGTTGAGCTCAATTTGCATCTTTGACCTCTCAAACAGTATACGGCGGTGCTATTCGTAATACCGCGCGAAGCTGCTGTCCGTCTCGAACAGCGTGCAGTCCTTCACCCGTACCCGCCCGCCGGTCATCTCTTCTAGCTGCTTGGCGGTCTGCTGATAGAAGTAGCGCGCCAGGTTCTCCGCCGATGGGTTCAGCTCGGTAAACGGCGCGATCTCGTTGATCATCAGGTGGTCCAGCCGCTCCACCACCGGCCGCAGCAGGTGTTTGAGCAGCTTGAAGTCCAGAAGCAGCCCAGCCTCGTCCAGCTCCTCGCCCGCCAGCGTCACCAACACGCGGTAGTTGTGGCCGTGCGGGTTCTCGCACTTGCCCTTGTAGTTGCGCAGAAAGTGGCCGGAGGAGAAGCCGGCTTCCACTGTGACCTCGAACATTGTTTGGCTCCCCTCTCTATTGATTGTATCGTCTAGACATCTCCCGAATTGCTATAGACCAAAATGTATTGTCATTCTGACCCTGAGCTTGCCGAAGGGGAAAAATTCCCGCATTTCGCTTTTGTTTGTTCTTGTTCTTCGCTTTTGTTTGTTCTTCGCCGTTGTTTGTTTTACGCTGTCATCCTGA
>DAIRTY010000152.1:0-5115 GCA_036803645.1 Acidobacteriaceae bacterium
TCCCTCGCCTGCGCATGGTTGCACCTGAGACTATATGTCGATACGGCCTAGGTGTTTCTCCTCTCGCGTGCGGATGCCGAGTTGAGATCCGCTGCTGGAAATAACCCGCCGGAGGACTGTTTCGCCTGTACTGACGCGGCTTTTCGCTGATTCCGGCCTGGTCCTGACACTGGCTCCTGGGCAGAGAGCCTGCCGGAAGTGGCCCGGAGAGACGCAATCAGCCCCAGACCGCCGCCCCAGCGGTTGCCGGCGCGGCTTTTGTGCTGGTTTGCTTGGTTGATCCTGATGGTCCTGAGATGGGGAATTGGGCACGTATCTGGCCTGTGCTGCCTGCTTGATCCAGACTCCAGTTGTTTTTCCTGGCCCCGCGCCGAGTTGGTAGTTCTACTGCCACTGGTGGGTATTGAGAGGATGTTTAGTGAAGGGTTAGGCGACAGTGGGACTGGAGGGGGATGGGACGGAATTCTGGGTCCCCGTTCCTGGTATCCCGTTGCAGAGGATGGTAGGTGAGTGTTGGGGCGAGTAGTTGGCTTGCGGGATGGGAGAAGGAGACATAACCTTCTGCGCCCCGGCGGATTAGGGCAAGAGACTTCCTGCGTGCCTGGTGGCGGGTGGCATCATGAACCAAGCCAGGACCTCAATGAGTGCATCGGGCTGATATCGCCAGTTGACATAGAAAAGCAGCTACCCAATACACCACTGCGGGCGATGTCATTGCCCGCAATCCGGATGTGGTCCCTGCATGTTGGCAAGCCGGCCTTTTTGTCGCGGCTGGCCGTGACGATGCGCCTTCCGTCGACGGAGAACGCAGCGGTTATGACCTCGCCGTATGGCCGAAGCATAGTCAGCAGCTGTCCATTCTGGGAACTCAGCCTGGACCGTACATCCAGCGTTCGCCGTGAGGATGCACCTTCCATCGGAAGAGGACGCCACGGCTTTGACTTCTGCCTCATGGGGCAAGACCTAGCGCGCTTTCGGCGCACTGACGGCGGCGTTCAAGGCCAGCTCCGCTTCCTAAGGTGTGCGCCGGCGCTATGATGGGGCTGTATACATTTGGCAGCTTTTGGATGAAGAAGCGTAGGCCAGTTCAGTGGCTCGTATCATAAGGACACGTATGTCGTTCGAGTCAGATTCCACGGCGCCGCTGTTGACGATCGGAACATTCCGGGTGATCCGGCTGCTCGGCTCCGGAGGCACCAGCATGGTGTACCTGGCTGAGCGAGTCGGTTCCTTTTCGCAGCAGGTGGTCATCAAGCTTATTCATGGACCACACGGGCACGTCCCCGCCGAAGACGAAGGGCGCCTACTCTGCTCGCTGGAGCATGCCAATATTGTTCGCTTGCTCGATCAAGGGATTAATGAGAGCGGCCAGCGCTATCTGGTGATGGAGTTCGTCGACGGTTTGCCGATTGATCGATACTGCGACGATAAGCTACTCTCGAACACTCAGCGCATCCAGCTCCTGATCGAGGTGCTGGCAGGAGTCAGTCACGCGCACCGTCATTTGGTTCTACATGCGGATCTGAAGCCCACAAATATTTTGGTCGATCGGTCCGGGGTGCCAAAGTTATTGGACTTCGGCAGCGGGAGCGCGATTGGTGTCGATGCGCAGGAGCCGGAGGGAGAGCAGAACATAGCGATGTCGCCGCACACCCCCGCATTCGCGAGCCCGGAACAAAAGTCCGGCCAACGCGCCACGGCGGGAAGCGACGTCTATTCGATGGGACTGGTTGCGCGGCTCGTGCTGCAGCGCGGCGGCACTGAAGTGAAGGGTGATCTGGCGAAGGTCCTCGACAAGGCGACACGCTCCGAACCGGACCAACGCTACCGCAGCGCGCGCGAGTTCGAGGACGACCTTCGGGCGCTGCTCGATCACCGCCCGGTCCGAGCGCGTCCGGCAAGCCCCACTTATCTGGCCGGCAGATGGATGCGGCGTCACCGTGCGGCCGCTGGGATGACGTTGATGCTGCTGGTCGTGCTTGCCGCCAGTGTTGCCGGGGTGCTGGTGCAGACGGTGCGGGCGATCCATCAGCGGCAACTTGCCACGGCACGGCTGCAGGAGATCGTTCGCCTGACCGGGATACTGGAGGGCGAACTCTACGACTCGGTGCTTCCACTGGCTCAGGGTGACAAGGCGAGCGCCTCGTTGCTGGAAGCGGCGACAAAGTCGCTCGACAGCCTCGCAGCCGATATCGGAGGCGACTCGGCGCTGGCGCTTGAGGTTGCCAGGCAATACGGTAAGCTGGCGCGACTGGAACAGGCCCGGGGCGGCGATGATTCAGCGGCGGCAGCCAGCGTAGCCAGGAGTCTCGCCTTGTTGCGGCATATTCCACGCTCCGATAAGAACTACGCAGCCGCGCACGCCGAAATGGAAAGCCTATCCAGGCAGCCTGATCGGTGAGGGGTTAACGAACCGACAGCGACTCTAGCAGCCTGAGACCGCGAGCCCGTTGCGCGGCTACGGCGGCTCCGTCTTCCTGCGAGCCCAGAGCCTTGAGGGCGGCTTGGACTGAGACGCGCGCGTCGGCTGGCTTTCCGGCAAACTTCTGCGCTTCGGCAAGGGTGAGGAGCTGTTCCGGGGAAGGATGCTGGTTGTCTGCAATGGCCCGCTGGGCGAAGGCCAATGCCAGCGGGGCATCGTGCGCCGGCTCCGCATGGAAACGTACGAGGGAGTTCGCGGCGAGATTGAGGATGCGCGGTCCGGCATCGGACTTCAGGGCAAGCGGCACTATGATGTCCAGCGATTGCCGGCCCAGGCGCAGCGCTTCGGCGGAGTCGCCGGACTTCATCATCAGGGTGCCGGATCGAGCGAGCGCCATCGACCGGCGAAACTGCCAGATGGCGTTCGTAGGGTCTTTGCGCAGAATTGAATCGACGTTCGCAAGGAATTCCTGATTGGCGGCCATTTCCTCTTTGTAGCGGCTAAAGTCGTCGAAGGAATTGGCCAGATTCGAATCCAGCAACGCGAGGTCGGCGCGGGCGCGGGCGTCCAGTGGGTCGGCCGCGACCGCGGCTCGCAGATGCTGCTGCGCGGGCAGGATCATCGCAAGACCGTCGTCGGTCTTCCCTGCATCGATCAGCGTAAGCCCGAGGCTCTGGCGAATGAGACTGTCCATGCGCCGCACCCGCGGTGTACTCTGCTCGGTCTGGGGCAACGACGCGATGGAGGCGAGCGCATCGCGATAGAACATCTCGGCGCTGCGCTGGTCCTCCGCCGCCATGCCGAGCTTCCAGTCCTCGACCGCAACGCCGCGCAGGCATACGATGCAGTCGGGGTGAAGATGGAGTCCCGCCCGGTACGTCTCTTGAGCCTCTCGATAGCGGGCGAGCGCCTTGGCGGGATCGTTCAGGGTTCCTGCGCTGGGCAATCCGTAGGTGTCTCCCAGCAGGTCGGACGAGGTAGCGACCTGGGTGACCATTTCGGGCGTGACGCCGGGCATCGCGATCATGTGCTGACCGGCGTCGGCAGCCGCCATCAGATGCAACAGCGCGTTCCTGGCATCCCCCGCACCGAAGTAAACCTGACCGAGCGAACGCTCCGCAGAGATATAGCTGCCAAGGTATTGAAGGTTCGCGGGTTCTTCGTTTTTCAGATGTTCCGCGAGCGCGACCGCTTTACGCAGCGTGACGATAGCTCCGGGGACATCGCCCAGATTCTCTTCATAGATGCTGCCCTGGAGCAGACCCATGTCGGTGTACGCGCGAATGCTGTCCAGGCGCAGCGCCGGGCTCACGGAGGTTCGATTGAGGTTGTCGAGATAGTTTAGAGCCTGTACCGCAGCCTTGCGCTGTGCATCGGTTGAGGCCGGGATGCGCTTCAGTTGCTCGAAGTAGTCGAATAGAAGCATGTGCGCCAGCCTGCGTTCCGCTTCGACGCCGGCGTCCGCTCTGCGGCTCTGGGCGCGTGCCACGGAGGCTTCGTAGGTCGCGGCTCCCAGTCCAATGGCAATCACCAATGCCGCTGCGATGGCACCCGCGACAGGCATGCGATTGCGACGGACGAAGCGAGCCAGCCGATACCCGGTCGTTCCGTCGCGGGCTGCGACCGGTCTGTGCTCCAACACGTGCTGTAGGTCGTCGGCGAGCGAATCGGCCGATGGATAACGGGCCGCCGGTTCGAAGCGGATTGCCTTCAGCGCGATAGCGTCCAGATCGGCGGCAAGAGAATTGTCAATGCTTCCTCGCGGAGTGGGCCCTGCAAATGTGCCATGCTGCAATCGGCCTAGATATTCAGGAACCGAAAGGTTGTTCATATCCTTAGGCAAATGGCCGGCGAGAATGCGGTACAGGATCATCCCCAGCGAGTAGACGTCCGCGGCCGTCGAGAGGGGCTCTCCCGCGGTGTGTTCGGGGCTGGCATAGCGGAGGGTCAGGGCGCGCATGCCGGCCTGGGTCATCTCGGAGTCGAGTTCCCCGGGGGGATCGAGCAGCTTCAGGGTGCCGAAGTCGAGCAGTTTCAGGGTGCCGTCGTCCTTCACCATCACGTTGGCGGGCTTCAGGTCGCGATGCAGGATCAGGTTGCGATGAACATAGGCAACCGCGTCGCAAAGCTGCAGCATCAGGCGCAGCTTGTCCTCGATCGAGAGCGCCGGATCGTCGCAGACGTGATCGAGCCGTCGTCCTTCGATGTACTCCATCGCAACATAGGGTGTGCCTTCGGCGGTGACTCCGCCGTCCAGCAAGCGCGCGATATTTTTATGCTCGAGACGAGCAAGAGTGTCGCGTTCGAGCGCGAACTGGCGCACCGCGGGGCCGCCGGCAAGGTGTCGCGCGATCATCTTGATGGCGACGTTCTGGGTAAACCCTCCACTGATCCTGCGGCCGAGATAGACCACGCCCATGCCGCCCCAGCCGAGCTCACGTTCGAGCGCGAACGGCCCCACCGCACGGCCAAGCCAGGGATCGGCCGCTTCGCCGAGGGCCGCTAGCTCCGGACGCTGCACCAGTTGGTCTGCGCCGGTCGTCTTCGAAGCCAGCAACCTTTCGACCGAGGAATCGGAGGAAAGCATCTCCAGCAATTCGCTCAGCAGCTCGGGCTGGTCGCGGCACCATTCGCGCGCTTTGCCGGCTCGATCTGGCTCGGGCAGCGCGGAGGCACGATGGAACAACTGCTCC
>DAIRTY010000153.1:0-5077 GCA_036803645.1 Acidobacteriaceae bacterium
GTTGACCTACGGTTTACGAAACCGTTGCTCTACCAACTGAGCTACATCGGCCTGCCTGCCTTATTCTACCGGCTCCGCCCCCAACGCGCAAAAGTGAAGAAGGGTTGTCATTCTGACCCTGAACGCAGCGAAGGGGAAGAATCCCCGTATTTTGCTGGGAGTGCGACCGCTCTATCCCTGTCGCAATTCCACCGCCTATCGTATCTCGCCGAAGGCAACGTCCTCCGCCGCCGCCGTCCCCGGCTGGTCCAGAAACTGGATCGACGTCGCCGGCCCCAGCGCGTTCGGTGCGCTCCACTCCCTCAGCGCCCACACAATCTGCTTCGCTGGCGTCACTTCGATCGCCTGCGCCGAACCCGGAGCGTTGTCCGCGTTGTTGGTCCACTCGTTCACCCAGTTGTTGATCACCGTATCGCCATTGGCCAGCCGCCGCGCCTCCTGCAAGCTCGCAAATTTATATCCAGGCGCGTCCGCCGGCGTCCAACTCCATACCGTATCGCCGCGCCGCGTCACCTCGCGCACGCCGATCCGGTCCGTGATCAGCACATTTCCATTGGCCAACGGGTCCGCGCTCCACACACTCAACCCCGGAAACGACCACAGCTCATGACCGTTCCAGTCGTACTCCACCACCTTGTTCAAATCCATGTGCGCCACCAGCAGCGTCCCCGCCGCCGTCAGCCGTGCATGACGGAACTGCCCATGAACGCTCACCGGCTTCTTCACGTCGAGCGGCAGCTCCTTCTCGATTACGCCCGTCACGATGTTGACCACGCGCAGCACTGCGCCCGGATCGCCGTTCATGATGTACAGCACCCGCTCCTTACCAATCGGCACGGCTGTATGGATCTCGTGCCCCGCCGGCGGCTCATAGTTCCACACCACCTTCTTCTCCGGCGTGATCTCCGTAACGCCAAATTGATGCGCGTACAGAATGTTCCCGTTCGACAGCATCACCATGTCGCTGATCTCGCCCTTGCCCGCGGCGTCGTCATAGCTCCATTCGATCTTTCCCCCGCGCACAATAAAGATCTTGCGGTCGTGCGACTCGCCCGAGTAGACAAAGTCGTGCTGCGCCAGCCCCCTGCCCGGCAGCACTGCCGGTGCCCTGCCCGCCGTCTGAACCGCCGCCGCGCCACCTGCCCCGCCAACCGCCGGCGCCTGAGCAATCAACCCACACGAAACTCCAAGAAGCACAACCACTCCGGCCCACTTGATCATCGGACTACAAACCTCGTTCGCAAGGAATTTTCCAACCCGATCATACTAATCCCAAACACGCCGCGCCCTCATCGCATTGGCACAAACTTACCCTCGCGTTTTCGTTCCGGCATGTGCGAAATCGAACGGCAGAACCTCCGTAGTCGTCTTCTCTCGGTGGAAGACACGCGTTCCACCGCATCGAAAACCGTTCAGTCTGTATACGTCTGCCTTCGACGCGCATCGTGCATCCTGGCCGTCAGCGCTGCCACGCATGGCGCCATCACCATCGCCACAAATACAAGTCCCGCCAGAAACTCATGCATCGCAGTCGCCTCAGCTTCGATCGAGTGGAGCGGAACTCAACTCACCTCATCGCTATCGGCAAAACCAGGCCGCTCCAACCGGCAGACGATTCTCTCCGCAAACTTAGGTCACGCCTCCCTCATACGCCCCGCTTCACGCACATCCACAAAGCCCCGCAGACGCGAAAAGACCGCCCGGCAACAGGGCGGCCTTTTCTTTAGGGAGAATAGTTCCAACGGAGGCAAAGCCATCAGAACTTTCTGGCTGCATACTAAGTTTGGCCAAAACCGGTGTCAAGGCTAAAACATCGCCGCTGCAACACATTGATAATAGATGCTTTAGGCAGACAGGAGTTTTTGAGAATATACGCCTTATGTTCGCTTTTCACAGTTTTGCAATCCGTATAACTACCGTTAAATCACATATTTATCGAATAATATTGCACCGCTGGATGTGCATCCAGGCCCGCTCCGGCGTTTCGCCGCTCCGCTGCCCGCGATCTGCCGTCCGCTTCTCCGCTGCCTGTTCTTCAGTCCTCGGGATCGCGCAGCCTCTTGCCCACTGCTCCGCTCAGATCGATGCGCAGAAACTCCGGCTCGCTGGCCGCCGGTTTTCCTTGCATTACGCGCACCAGCGCCCGCCCATAGCCGAGAAACATTCCCAGCACAAGCATCGCGAGTGCAGAGATAGCGCAGAAGATCGCGATGTTCTCCAGCAGGCTGAATGTCTTGTGTACCTCCGTTGCAAAGTCCAGCGGCACCGGCTTGTCCCACGTCACCTCGCTGCGCAGATGGATTCCGCCCACCATCTTCTCTGCCTCGTCCGCCGGCCACGCGCCCGTCGTCAGCAGCAGCAGCGGCCCCTCGCGCCGCATCTTCACCGTCCCTGTCAACGCCGTACTCTGCTGCCGCCTCAGTGCCTCGATCGCGCGCAGATGGTCGCCTGCAATCTGCGGCGTCGGATACAGCAGCAGCGTCAGCACGCCGCTGTCCTTCGTTCTCGCCGTCACCGCCTCCGCGTTCTTGTCGAACCCCACCGTCCCCGGCGGCAGCACTCCGCCCATCGCCGTGTATCCCCGAGGCCCCAGCGCATAGCGCACCGACTCCGCTTCGATCCCCACCTTCCCCGGCACCAGCCCCGGCAGCATCGGCGCGATCCCCGCCGCCCCGCCCACCTTCGGCAGTCCGGCAATCAGTTCCCTGGTCAGCGCAATCATCGCCTCGTGGTCTAGCCGGAAGTGGCCCACCACCACATTCGCGCCGCTGCGCATCAGCAACTCGTCCCCATTCGAGACCGCATCGTCGCCCACCTTCTCCGCTCGCATCCCCGGCCTGCGGAAGTAGTCGTACGCCGCAACTGCCCCGCTCGCATCGAAAAATTTGTAGACCGCAACCGTTCCTTGAGGCAATGCGTTCTTCTCGTTCGTCGCCGCGTACTCTGATCGCGCAAACCGTCGCAGCCCGTCCTCGGTCATCACCGCCGCGTCCGCCGCATCCACCAATCCCAACCCGTCGCCCACATCGCCCTCAGCCACGCGCTGCAGCTTTCCCAGCGTCGCCGGCAGCAACGGCACCGGCGGCTCCATCAGCATCGTCTTCGTCCCACCCCCCGCGCCCGTCGTTTGCGCAGCTACCACCCCACCCGAAGCCGCGCACATCCACGCCGCAACCACGCAGACCGCCAACCGCATCATCGCTCGCCGAGAATCACCCATACATCGCTCAGACTACCACCGCACTGACCTCGATTGCTCGCCTCCCATCCCCGCTCGCATCACACGTCGTCATTCTGGCGTAGCCAGAATCTCCGTATTTGCCGTTGCATTTGCTGTTGTCTGTTCTCCTGCGCCCCTCCGATACATCTGTCATCCTGAGCGGAGCCTCTCGCGGTCTCATCGCGAGAGGCGCAGTCGAAGGACCCCGACAAATCTCGCGCCTCCACAACCGCCCGTCCCTTTCTCCCCAGGAAGCTCCAGCCCTTGCCACCTCCGTTGCCCTGGAACAGCGCCCGCGTTCCAACTCGCTCTCCATTATTGATAGCATCGGTGTGTGCTGGAACTCTCCACCCCGGTCAAGTTCGTCAAACGCGTCGGCGAGCGCATCGCCGCCGGTCTCGCCACACGCGGCGTCGAAACCGTCGAAGACCTCCTCTACCACATCCCCTTCCGCTACGAGGACCGCCTCAACCCGCAGCCCATGGCCGAGCTGGTCGCCGGCTCCATGGCCTCGGTCATCGGCGAGGTGCGCGGCTCCGTGCTTCTCCGCACCCGCTCCGGCCCCATCTTCGAGATGACGCTCGGCCAGGGCCTCGGCACCGTCAAGTGCATCTGGTTCCACGGCACCTATCTCAAGGACAAGTTCAAGCTCGGCCAGATGGTCGCGGTCTACGGCAAGCTCGAACCCTCCCGCTCCGCCATGGCCGCCGCCGCCATCGCAGGTCAGGGCGCAACCTCCGGCCGCTTCAAGATGATCCAGCCGCAGTTTGAAATCCTCCCCGAGCCCGGTGCCACCGGCCCCGACGCCGAGTTCGCCATGCTCGAGATGGGCCGCATCGTCCCCGTATACGAGTCGCTCGGCGGAACCACGCCCTGGGGCGCGAAGCTTACCTCCAAGTGGATGCGCCGCGTCGTCTGGTCCATCTTCGAAGAACTCGTCGAAGGCCAGGCAACTCATCCAGCAACCGAGCCAGTAAGCGAGACCCTCCCCGCCGCGCTCCTTCGTCGTCTCCATCTCCCCTCGCGCATGGAAGCTCTCCGCGCCGTCCACTTCCCCGAGGCCGGCACACCCATGCTCGAGCTGATGTCCTCCACCACTCCCGCGCACCGCCGCCTCATCTTCGAGGAACTTTTCTACCTCGAACTCGGCCTTTCGCTCAAGCGCCGGCGCATGAGGGAGCGCGTCGGCACCGCCTTCACCACCGGCCCCGCCGTGCGCGAAGCCATCAAGCAGGTCCTGCCCTTCCATCCCACCGCCGCGCAGAAGCGCGTCCTCGGCGAGATCGTCGCAGACATGCGCCGCCCGCAGCCCATGCGCCGCCTGCTGCAGGGCGATGTCGGCTCCGGCAAGACGATCGTCGCCATGCAGGCCGCCATCATCGCCATGGAGAACGGCGCCCAGGCCGCGCTCATGGCACCCACCGAGATCCTCGCCACGCAGCACTATCTCTCCGCCCGCAAGCTCCTCGCCAACGCCATCTCGCCCCGCACCGGCCTGCCCTACCGCATCGCGCTCCTCACCGGCTCGCTCGATCCCGCCACCAAGCGCCAGACCCAGGGTCGCATCCTGCGCGGCGAATCGCAGTTCATCATCGGCACTCACGCCCTGCAGGAGGACAAGGCCGGCTTCAGCAACCTCGGCCTGGTCATCGTAGACGAGCAGCACCGCTTCGGCGTCCAGCAGCGCTTCAAGCTGATGAAGAAGCCCGGCGCCGGGCCGCGCAGCGCAAATGTCACCGCCCTCGCCAGCGATCCCGATGTCCTCTCCATGACCGCGACCCCAATCCCACGCACCCCCGCCCTCACCCTCTATGGCGACCTCGAACTCTCCGTCATCGACGAGATGCCTCCCGGTCG
>DAIRTY010000154.1:0-3099 GCA_036803645.1 Acidobacteriaceae bacterium
GTGGAGTTTCCGACGATGGCGATGTCGACGGACAATGCGGCGATGATTGCGGCGGCGGCTTGGGGGAAGTTTTGTGCGGGGGAGTTTGCGGCGGACGGGTTGGTGGCTACGCCGCAGTTGAAGCTGGGGTGAAGAAGAATGCAAAACACTGACCACGGATTAACACGGATCAGAAACAAGCAACGACGAAATACTGAGATTCTGGCTTCGCCAGAATGACGACGTAAGATGAAAGCCTGCTGCAATTCAAGTCGTCTTTGTCTTAATCCGCGTTCATCCGTGCCGATCCGTGGTCGCATTGGTTTCATCGCCTGTAGAATCTTAGGGGAGCAAATCACTTCTAGAGAGCAGACTGCACCGCGGCTGACGCCCGGCTGCGGCGGACGAGTGAGCGCAAGTGGCGGCGTTGGAACTGTTCAATACATTGAGCGGGAAGGTGGAGCGGCTGGAGCCGGTGGGCGCGCCGGCGCTGCGGATGTATGCCTGCGGGCCGACGATCTACGACTACGGGCACATTGGGAACTTCAGGACGTTTCTGCATGTGGACGTGCTGCGGCGGTTTCTGCGCCAGCAGGGCGTGGCCGTGGAGCATGTGATGAACGTGACGGACGTGGACGACAAGATCATCCGCAACGCGCTGGCGGCGAAACAGCCGATTGCGGAGTACACGGCGCGCTTTGAAAAGGCGTTCTTCGAGGACATGGAGGCGCTGGGGATCGAGCGGCCGGAGCATGTGCCGCGCGCCACCGAGCACATCCCGGAGATGGTGACGCTGATCGAGCAGTTGGCGGCGAAAGACATTGCGTACCAGACGGAGGATGGGAGCTGGTACTTCCGGATTGCGCGGTTTGAGGGCTACGGCAAGCTCTCCAAGAAAGACCTGGAGGGGATGGAAGACGGCGCGCGGGTGGACGCGGACGAGTACGAGAAGGATGCGGCGCGGGACTTTGCGCTGTGGAAGGCGGCGAAGACCGCCGGGGCCGATGGCCAGCCGGAGCCGAGCTGGGAGACGCCGATCGGCAAGGGGCGACCGGGATGGCACATCGAGTGCTCGGCGATGGCGACGGCGATATTGGGCGAGAGCTTCGACCTGCACGCGGGCGGCGAAGACCTGATGTTTCCCCACCACGAGAACGAGATCGCGCAGTCGGAGGCGGCCAGTGGGCGGACGTTTGCGCGGCACTGGATGCATGTGCGCTTCCTGCTGGTGGAGGGGAAGAAGATGTCGAAGTCGCTGGGGAACTTTTATACCCTGCGCGATTTGCTGCTGAAGGGACACAAGGCGTCGGCGATACGGTATCTGCTGCTGAGTGTGCCATATCGCCACCAGATGAACTTCACGTTCGAGGCGCTGGGCGCGGCGACCAATGCGATTGAGCGGCTGCGGACGTTCCACGAGCGGATGCTGCGTGGCGGGTTCGCGGCGGGGGTGGTGGACGCGGCGGTGACGGCGGCGACGGCGAAGTCGGCGAGCGAGTTTACAGCCGCGCTGGCCAACGATCTGAATACGGCCGAGGCATCGGCGGCGATCAGCGAGATGGTGCGGGCGGCGAACTCGGCTGCGGACGCGGGGACGCTGGGCGAGGAGAATGCGGCGGAGGTGCTGCGCGTGCTGATGCTGTTCGACGAGGTCTTCGCGGTGCTGGAGGACCGGGACGAGGAGCTGACGCGGGCGGCGGTGGCGTGGGCCGAGGCGGAGGGGCGGATCAAGGATGCCGCGCCGGAGCTGGTATTGAAGCTGGCGCTGAGCGACGCGGAGATTGAGAAGCTGGTGGCGGAGCGCACGCAGGCGAAGCAGGCGCGGAACTTTGCGCGGGCGGACGCGATCCGGGTGGAGCTGGCAGCGAAGGGCGTGGCGATCGAGGACTCGAAGGACGGGGCGCGGTGGAAGCGGAAGTAGGTTGAGGTTCGAGGTACCAGGTTCGTGGTGTCGCCAGTTGGCGGGATACGTCTAAACTTTGAAGTTGGGACGGAATGGCGATGATGAGTCGAGTTGCGGTTTGGGGTTGGGCGCTGGTTGTTGCGGCGGGAGCGGCTGGGGTGGGGCTTGCGCATTCTGCGCAGGCGGGTGCGGGCGCGGGGCAGGCGAATGCGCGGCTGGCGGGTGCACGGCAGGCCAACTCCGCGCAGACGGCAGGGGCGGTGCAGACGGCTGCCGCTGCACCGCATCGCACGCGGCTGATTCTGAAGGATGGCAGCTACCAGGTGGTGATGAGCTACCAGGTGAATGGCAAGATTGTGCGCTACTTCAGCGCGGAGCGGGATGCGACGGAGGAGATTCCGACGGAGCTGATCGACTGGGACGCGACGCACAAGTGGGAGCGGCAACATCTGGCGGAGAATGAGAGCGATGCAGGACAGGGTTTGGCGGTGGCTCCCGCTCCGGCAATCGATCCGGAATTATTGAAGGAGGAGGCCGACCGCGCGGCGTGGACGCCGGAGGTTGCGCCGGACCTGCGGCTGCCGGAGCTGGACAGCGTGCTGGCGCTGGACACCTTCCACGGCGCACCGGAGCTGGTGCCTCTGGTGCAGTCGGACGGGGAGCTGAACCGGACAACGGGGCACAACATTCTGAAGCTGGCGATCAATCCGCGCTCGGCGTCGCACCAGATTGAGCAGTTGAAGGGCGTGGAGGCGGCGGTGCAACTGCATGTGGAGATGCCGGCGATCTATGTGCGGCTGGGGGACGATTCGGGGGTGATGCGGGGCGGGACTCCGCTGACGGTGGACACGCACGGGGCGGGGGCGGGGGGGAAGATGGACGCGAGCGGCGGGGCTAGCTCTGGTGGCTCTGCCGACAGCGGCTATGTGATGGTGCGGGCGGATGTGCGCACGGACACGAGGGTGCTGGCCAGCTTCAACATTGGAGTGCTGGGCGGCGGGGTGAAGCAGCAGGAGGACGTGATCGAGATGGCGAGCGAGGTGCTGCCGGGAGGCCACTGGATGAAGCTGACGCCGAAGCAGCCACTGGACTTTGGCGAGTACGCGCTGATGGAGGTGGTGTCGGAGAACGAGATCAACCTGGGAGTGTGGGACTTCGGGGTGCATCCGGTGGCCCCGGAGAACAGGGATGTACTCAAGCCGGAGGCGAAGCGGCCG
>DAIRTY010000154.1:3199-4999 GCA_036803645.1 Acidobacteriaceae bacterium
CCGGCGAGCATGGTTGATGTCTTGCCGGAGGGGACGGCGGGCCTGGCTCCGGTGAGCAGGCCGAGACCTGCGACACTGATGTTGTCGCGGGTGGTTTTGGCCTCGTACATCATGGTGTCCGCGGCGCGGATGATGGCTGGAACGCTGGCCCCGTCCTCGGGGAATGTGGCCAGGCCGAAGCTGCCGGCGAGAGCGAGGAAGAGGCCCTGGCCGGTGAGGAAGCGGGCCTTGCGGAGCTGCTCCCAGAGCTTCACTGTGGCGTCGATGGCGGCCTGCTTTTCGAGGCCTGGGAGCAGGGCGACGAACTCGTCGCCGCCGTAGCGGAAGCATGAATTTGCGGGGCCGAGGGTGCGGCGCATGAGGCCGCCGACCTCGGCCAGCAGGCGGCTGCCGATGAGGTGGCCGTGGGTGTCGTTGACCTCTTTGAAGTGGTCGAGGTCGACGAAGAGCAGGCTGAAGCGGGTCTCGGGGATGGTTGCGGCCAGCTCGATCTGCTCGTCCAGCAGGGCGTAGAGGTGGCGTGCGTTGAAGAGGCCGGTGCAGTCGTCGGTGATGGTGAGCTCGTGGATGAGCTTGACGGAGCGGGCGTTCTGGATGGCGATGGCGGCGTAGTCGCAGAGGATGCGCAGGAAGGAGATGGAGTACTCGCTCTCCAGGTCGAGCTTGGTGTTGAGGAGCTGGATGACGCCGAGGGTTTTGTCGCCGGAACGGATGGGGATGCAGGCGATGGAGCGGATTTTGAGTTCAGGATGGGCGCGCGAGAAGGCGCTCCACTGGATGTCGAGGGAGACGTCTGGGATGACCAGGGGATTGCCTGTGGAGGCGACCCATCCGGCGACTCCCTCGCCCATGGGCACATGCAGGCCCTTGAGGCTTTGGGAGTTCTCGCCGACGGCGATGGCGTAGTTGAGATGCTGGGCCTCCTCGTCGACCATGAGCATGGACCAGCGCTCTGGGCCGAAGAACTGGGCCATTTTATCCATGATGATGAGCAGGATATCTTCGAGCTCGAGGGTCTGGGTGAGGGCGCGCGCGACCTCGTGAAAGACGCCGAGATGGTCCAACTGGCGGCTATCGATGACCTCGAACTGGCGCTTCTCTCTCAACCCATACCTCGGTACAGCAGAAAATAGAGGGGATCAATCTTTCAGACCATCAAAGATAAAACGCTGCCGTCCGCAGCAGGTTAACCGCCGATATGCACCATGTTTCTCGATGGCTTTTCGAACCCCGGCTCGCCGATGTGATGGCGGGCTTCCTTCCGCAGTACGACACGCCTTATATACGAAACAAGTTCTTCATCGGTTCCACCGCGCCGCATCTGGCCGTAGAGGTCGTGGTCGGATTGCGAGAAGAGGCATGTGCGGAGGGCGCCGTCGGAGGTGATTCGCAGGCGGCTGCAATGGCCGCAGAAGGGGCGGGAGACGGGCGCGATGATGCCGATCTCGCCGATGCCGTCGGCGAAGGTGAAGCGGCGGGCGGTCTCGCTGGCGGCGCGCGGTGGCAGCTCGACCAGTCCGGGGGGGACGCCGCCGGAGGGACGCCATGCGTTGAGGCGGGCGACGATCTCGTCCATTGGGACCACGGTCTCGGGCCTCCAGGTGCGGGCGTCTTCGGCGGCGGATGGTTCTTCCAGCGGCATGAACTCGATGAAGCGGACGACGACGCCGTTGCGGCGCGAGAACTGGGCGAAGGGCTCGATCTGGGAGTCGTTGAATCCGCGCAGCAGGACGCAGTTGATCTTGACCGGGCCGAGGCCGGCGGCCTGCGCTGCGTGGACACCGGCCAGCACGCGCTGGA
>DAIRTY010000155.1:0-4991 GCA_036803645.1 Acidobacteriaceae bacterium
AACCTGCGGAGGTGGGCTCACCGACCGATCCGAAGCCGCGGGAACGGGTTGGACTGCCGGTGCCGAAGGACCCGAAGCTGCCGACGCTGTTCCTGGTGGGTGACTCGACGGTGCGGAATGGACAGGGCAACGGGGGCGGTGGCCAGTGGGGCTGGGGCGAGCCGCTGGTGGACGACTTCGATGCGGCGAAGATCAACGTGGTGAACCGCGCCATCGGTGGGCTAAGCAGCCGGACGTACATGAACAGGCCGGGTGGCGATCCGTGGGCCTCGACGCTGGCGATGATCAAGCCCGGAGACGTGGTGATGATTCAGTTTGGCCACAACGACGGCGGCAAGCCGGACGAGCCGACGCGGGCGCGCGCCTCGCTGCCGGGCGTGGGCGAGGAGACGCTGGAGATCGAGAACCCGATCCTGAAGATGCATGAGACGGTGCATACCTACGGGTGGTACATCCGCAAGATCGTCCAGGACGCCAAGGCCAAGGGGGCGATTCCGATCGTCTGCTCGCCGATCCCGCGCAAGACGTGGCAGGACGGCAAGGTGGTGCGCAACGCCAACGACTTCGGCGGCTGGGCGCGCCAGGTGGCGGCCCAGGAGCATGTGGGCTTCGTCGATCTGAACGAGATCATTGGGCGGCGCTACGACGCGTTGGGCGAGGCAGCCGTGGAGCCGCTCTTTGGCGATCCGCACACCCATACCAGCCGCGCCGGGGCGGAGTTGAATGCCGAGTGCGTGGTTGCAGGACTGAAGGCGCTCGTGAACGACCCGGTGGCGGCGGACTTTTCCGCCAAGGGCGCGACGGTGAAGGCTTACAAGGAGTAGGCCATCGGCGGCCTGCACCGAGGACGGAACGCGCTGACGCGGCTACTATTTTGTGGAGGCAGGCGGGGCAGGGGATTCGATGTGCGCTTCGGTTGCCTTGCGCGATTCGTCGAGGGCGCGGGTGGAGTGTTCGTGCGCCTGGCGCGAGAACTCGTGCGCGGTGGGACTGCCCTGCTCATGAGAGGCCGCGGCTACGGAATGGGCATGTGCAGCAAGATTGTGGTACTCGGCGGCACGGTCGTGGATGCTCTGGGGCATTGGAATGTTCCTCTTTGCCGTTAGATGCAGATGGAGGCGGCAGAGTTCGCCACGCGAACTGGCGCAGAGGCCGGCGAGTGAGCGGCGCAGCTCCCCCGCGAAATTGCCTGGGTCGCGCGATTAGCGGCCAGAAATGGTAAAATTGGAGGAATGACGAAACCGCTTAAGACGCTCTTTCTGAACCCTCCCTCCTTTGAGAAGTTCGATGGCGGCGCAAGCAGCCGCTGGCCCGCCACGCGCGAGATCGAGTCCTACTGGTACCCCGTGTGGCTGACCTATCCGGCGGGCATGCTGGAGGGATCGCGCCTGGTCGATGCGCCGCCGCACCACCTGCGCTGGCCGGACGTGGTCGGCATTCTGAAGGACTACGAGTTCCTCGTCCTCTTCACCAGCACCATGGGCTGGGAGGGCGACCAGAAGATGGCCGAGGTCATCAAGCAGACCTACCCCAAGATCAAGATTGCCTTCGTCGGGCCGCCGGTGACTACCTCGACCGATCGCGCACTGAACGAGTGCCCCGCCATCGACTTTGTCTGCCGCCGCGAGTTCGATTTTTCCATCGTCGAGTACGCCAACGGCAAACCGCTGAACGAGATTCTCGGCGTTAGCTACAAAGACGCAAGCGGTGTCATCCAGCACAATCCGGACCGGCCGCAGGTAACGCCCGAGCAGCTCGACGAGATGCCCTGGGCGACGGAGATCTACGCGCGCGACCTGGATGTGACGAAGTACAACGTGCCGTTCCTGCTGCATCCGTTTGTGAGCCTCTACAGCACGCGCGGCTGCCCGGCGCAGTGTACCTTTTGCCTGTGGCCGCAGACGCTGAGCGGGCACGCATGGCGCAAGCGCTCCACCGACGACGTGGCCGCCGAGATGAAGTACGCCAAGGAGACCTTCCCGCAGGTCAAGGAGTTTTTCTTCGACGACGACACCTTCAACATCCAGAAGGCGCGCACCGTGGAGCTGTGCGCGAAGCTGAAGCCGCTGGGCCTGACCTGGTCCTGCACATCGCGCGTGACGACAGACTATGAAACTCTGAAGGCGATGAAGGAGGCGGGCTGCCGGCTGCTGATCGTCGGCTATGAGTCGGGCGACGCGCAGATCCTGAAGAACATCAAGAAGGGCGCAACCGTCGAGCGCGCGCTGGACTTTCAGCGAGACTGCCACAAGCTGGGACTGGTTGTGCATGGCGACTTCATCCTCGGCCTGCCCGGCGAGACCGCGGAGTCGATTCGCAACACCATCGAGTTCGCCAAGCGGCTCGACTGCGAGACCATCCAGGTCTCCATGGCGCACGCCTTCCCGGGGACGGAGCTGTACGACTTCGCCAAGGAGAAGGGCTACATCACCAACCTCGCCATGAATGACGACGAGGGCCACCAGTTGGCCCACATCGAATACCCCGGCCTGCCAGCCGAGTACGTTTTGGAGATGGTCAGCAAGTTCTACGACGAGTACTTCTTCCGGCCCAAGGCGGCGTTGCGCGTGGTGTGGAAGGCCATCGTGCACCGCGACGTCCACCGCCTGTACACCGAGGCGCGCAGCTTCATGAAGCTGCGCGGTCAGCGCAACCGGGCCGCCCGCGCCACCAAGGCCGCCAACGCCCTCAAGGCGCAGGCATCCTCCAGCTAGAATTACGTTTGATCAATCACTAACGCTTGTCATTCTGAGCGCATCGAAGAATGACAAGCGTTTTTACTGTTGTGAGGTATGATTGTCGCGTGCGATATTACCGATATAAGCGCGGGTTACTTTATCTCAACCTGTCAATAGTTCTCTTTACTGGGTTGGCGATGCTTCTCACCCCTCACCGGATGAATACGTTCAACGATGAGCATGACTGGTTCATGCCGTTGCTTCGATTCACCCCATTCATATTGCTCGTGAGTGCATCTCAGCAGTGCATCTTCTACTTCCTCTCTTACGTTGAAACTCTTCCCGATTCGCTCGATTCCAGGCATCTATGGCGTAGGAAGAATATTCCCTACTCCGAGATCAGTCGCATCTCACCTGTCAAGACCTGGTATGGCTGCATCACCGTAAATCTTCGCTACTCCAGAGTGAGAAACCTGGCAGTCTTCGTCGATAGACCCGCAGACTTTCTGGCCGACATTGCGGAGCATGCGCCTCAGGCCGGCATCGGGTAGCCTAGAAGATAGATGAAGCACACACTTACTCCTCAGCGTTATTTAATTCTGCTTGCCGTGATGCTGACCGCGTCGGTGGGCGACACGCTGCTGTCGCATGGCATGACGCAGGTCGGCCCGGTCACGCTGGCGCACCTGGGGATGCTTCTGGCGGCGTTGCGCAATCCCTGGGTAATCACCGGAATCATCTGTCTGCTTGGCTTCTTCGCCAGCTACCTGACCGCGCTCTCCTGGGCCGACCTGACGTTTGTGCTGCCATCGACGGCGTTTGGGTATGTTGTGGTCGCGCTGCTATCGAAGTTCTGGCTACATGAGACGATCACACTCTACCGCTGGGTCGGGATTCTGCTGATCGTCTGCGGCGTGGGATTTGTGGCCAACGGGCCGTCGCTTACCGAACACAAGCCGCAGCACGCGTCTGGCGAGACTGCTCCGGCGGACGAAGGCGTTGTGACGGGCAGGGAGCAATGATCCTTGCGAGTCAGATGCTGGCGGGCCACATCCACTCGGGGCCGATTGAGACCTGGGCCACGATTCTCACGGTTGCGGCCACGGCGGTCGCCGGAGATGTGCTGACGGCGGGCGCGATGCGGCGCATCGGCGACCTCGACCTGGTCCGCGCAAAGGCTGGCCTCGGCGGGGCAGTCCGCGCGGTTACGTCGAGCCCCATGTTTCTGCTCGGCGTGCTTTGCATGGCTGTCAGCTTCTTCTCGTTGCTCTTCACGCTGTCGAACGTCGAGGTCTCGCTGGCTGCTCCGGCCAGTGCGTCGCTTACGTTCCTGGGCAATGCGTTTGCAGCCAAGATTTTTCTCAAGGAAAATGTCAACCGGCGGCGCTGGCTGGCTGCGCTCTTCGTCTGCGCGGGAGTGTTTCTGCTGGCAAAGTAGTGTGTGCTAAACTCTTCGCAACGAGGCATCCGTGAGCGCCGAAGCCCTCAGTTCCGCCCAGACTCCCGAGCCAGCCGTTGAGCAGCCAGCGCGAAAGAAGAGGCATCTCGCAGGAATCACTGTGGGCTTCCTCATCCCTCTCTTGCTACTCTGGATGGCGTGGCTAAAACACATCCACTCCGGCCAACGGCTAACTTTCCTCTTTATGTGTGTGCCGTTTGTCTTCGTGGGATTCTTCGTGAGTTGCAGGTCCTGGCGTCGTTGGTTCCATCCAGATCGCCTGCCAGTACGCTGGGCGGAGGACTCCGTCTGGCCCAAGCGCCTGAAGGTACTGGATTGGGTCGTATCTGGCATGGGTGGCGTTGTGATGTTGTGGTTTCTTGTATTCATGTTCAGCTCTGAAGACTGGAAGGGGAGCAGCAGTGCCCATTATTTCTGGATCGTATACAGTGCAAGCACATCGTTCCGCGTGATCCTGAGGCAGTATAGCGAGGATCGCAATCCGCTGCCGCCACTCTCTTCACCCCGCGATCTATCCCAGCTCTTGACAGACTCAATCAAGCCCGTCTATTCGAAGGATTGGGACAACCCGCCGAGCGTGGATGTTCCATAGGCACTGAACAAGCAATAGAAAATTTAGATGTCGTTCGCTTCCCCCAGGATCACGGCGAAAGACGCGGTGCGTTCAGAGAGAGACGTATTGGGTGCGTCAACGTTGCGGAACGGGAGTTGCAGGAAGGCTGTTCTGGAGGGTTGTGGCTGCCGCGGGGGGGGCGGCGGCGTCCGATTTGAGCCAAGTCAGCAGCCCGCCGGTCTGGCGCAGCAGGTGAATCTCGGCCTGGCGAAGCTGGTAGCCGGCATTGACGACGCCGAGG
>DAIRTY010000156.1:0-4972 GCA_036803645.1 Acidobacteriaceae bacterium
TGGAGACTATGCGAAATCAAGGCGCAGCCATTGCAGATCGCACCCCTGCCCTGACTCCTCCCATCGTCTGCGATCATCCTGACGATGTCGCAGAGGTGCGTGCCGGCAGGAATTATCGCCTCTCCGTCAAGTTCTTCGACGGCACCGCAGGCACGGTCGAGATGGCTGCGCTCGTTCACTCGCCCAACGCAGGCGTCTTCGCTGCCCTGGCCAATCCCACCCGCTTCGCCGAGGCCCGCATCGAACTCGGCGCTGTCACCTGGCCCTGCGGCCCCGATCTCGCTCCCGATGCGATGTACGCCGCCCTTCGCCAACACGGCGTCTGGAAGCTCGAATAGCAGCGGCTCATTGCACAGCGAGTGCTTGCGGAATTCCGGTCAGGATCGCCAGACATGTTGCTCCATCTCCTCTCTCTCGGCCGCGTGCCTTACGCTGAAGCGCTCGTCATTCAGCAGCGCGTCATCGCGGCACGCAAGAAGGACCTCATCGGCGACACGCTCCTGCTGCTGGAGCATCCGCCGGTGATTACGCTGGGCCGCAACGCATCGCGCGCAAACATTCTGGCCAGCGACGAGTGGCTGGCGAGCCGCGGAGTTGAAGTGCATGAGATCGATCGCGGCGGCGATGTGACCTACCACGGCCCCGGGCAACTTGTCGGCTACCCCATCGTCGATCTGCGCGGCGAGTGGCCCGGCAAGCGCGGCCCACATCTCGGCCCCGTCGATTTTGTCCGCCTCGTGGAGGAGGCGCTGATCCGCACCTGCGCCGACTTCGGCGTAATGGCCAAACGCATTCCCAGGCTCACCGGCGTCTGGACACTTGGCGGCAGCGATGATTCAGGAAGCGACAATTCGCGCGGCAATGAGTCCGCAAGCGATGGCCAGCACGGCGAGATTCGAGAGAAAATACGAAACAAGATTGTGGAGAAGAAGTTGGCCGCAATTGGCGTCCACGTCTCGCAGGGAATCACCTCGCACGGCTTTGCCTTGAACGTCACCACCGATCTCGGCGACTTCGACTGGATCGTGCCGTGCGGGATCAAGGACCACGGCGTCACCAGCCTGGAGATCGAGGCCGACGCCAGCATGGAACCTACGATGGAACGCGCGATCCACGCCACCGCTCGCAACTTCGGCCGCGTCTTCCAGCGTCAAATGCTGTGGTGCGACTCCATCGAGCAACTCCTCGCACCATCACGCAGTCGAGTGTGAAGGCCAAAAATAGGAGTGCCGCGTGCGCCCTCGCGAGCATCTATTCTGTGTGGCCACTGTGCAGCTCGCACTTTCTGATGCAGCGAGCCACCGGCCCCAAGCCTTATAATCCATAGGCGCACGGGCGCATTTGCAGCGCCCACCAACTCTGGAAGGAATCCGATGCCGACTGACGTAGTTATGCCCCAGATGGGCGAATCGATCACCGAAGGTACCCTCACAAAATGGCTCAAGAAGGTCGGCGACAAGGTCGAGCGCGACGAGCCGCTCTTCGAGATCTCCACCGACAAGGTGGACGCAGAGATTCCCTCCCCCGCTGCCGGGACGTTGCAGGAGATTAAGATCGCCGAGGGCGCAACAGTCCAGATCAACACGGTCGTCTGCGTCATCGCCGAGGGCGCGGGCAGTGCAGCCGCGCCAGCCGCAGCAGCCGCGACCGCAGCGGCTCCCGCGACAGCCGTCTCCCCGGCCGCTGTAGCGCCCGCAATTCCGCCCGCGGCACCACCCGCAGCTTCGACCGGCGCTGCCGGCACAGACGTGCCCATGCCGCAGATGGGCGAATCCATCACCGAAGGCACCATCACCAAGTGGCTCAAGAAGGTCGGCGACAAGGTCGAGCGCGACGAGCCGCTCTTCGAGATCTCCACCGACAAGGTGGACGCGGAGATCCCTTCGCCCGCCGCCGGAACGCTGACCGAGATCAAATTCCCCGAGGGCGCGACCGTCGGCATCAACACCATCGTCGCTGTCATCGGCGGCGGCACCGGCAAGCCCGTGGCAGCGCCCGCACCCGCAACTCCGACGCCGGTCGCTCCGGCAGCAGTGGCCCCAGTCGCGTCGGCACCCATGGCACCAGTCGCATCGACAGCCACAGGCGAGCGTCCGCGCTCCTCGCCGCTGGTGCGCAAGATCGCCAAGGACAACAGCGTCGATCTGGCCCGAGTCCCCGCAACCGGCCCCTCCGGGCGCATCACCAAGACGGACATTCTCGGCTATATCGAGAACCCCGCCGCGAAGCCCGCGCCCGCCGCAGCAGCTCCGGCGATAGCCGCAGCCGCAACTCCCGCCGCAGCTGCTCCCATCCCTGGCAGCCTGGTCCCCATGACCAAGATGCGCAGCATCATCGCGCGGCGCATGGTCGAATCCAAGCACACCAGTCCGCACGTCCACACCGTCTTCAAGGTGGACATGACGCGCATCGTCCGCCTGCGCGAGCGGGAGAAGTCGAAGTACGAACAGCGCAACGGCGTCAAGCTGACCTACATGCCGTTCATCACGCGCGCCGCCATCGTCGCGCTGCGCAAGCACCCGGTCGTCAACGCCACTATCGAGGGCGACGCCATCCGCTACAGCAGGAACATCAACATCGGCATCGCGGTGGCGCTGGAGTGGGGCCTCATCGTTCCCGTCATCAAGCAGGCCGAGGAGCAGAGCTTCCTGGGCATCGCGCGGTCTATCGCCGATGTCGCCGGGCGCGCGCGCGGCAAGAAGCTCGCGCCCGACGAGGTCTCCGGCGGCACCTTCACGCTGACCAACTCCGGCATCTTCGGCGAGCAGTTCGGCCTGCCCATCATCAACCAGCCGCAGGCGGCCATCCTCGGCATCGGAGGCCTCAACAAGGAGGCCGCGGTCCTCACCGACAAGGACGGTAACGACTCCATCGCCATCCGCTCCATCCAGCGGTTTGCGCTGGGCTTCGACCACCGCATCGTGGACGGCGCGGACGCCGGCAAGTTCATGGCCGACTTCAAATCCTATCTCGAAAACTGGGACGAAGAGATCGGCTAGGGATTCTTCAACCTTGCCGTAGAGGGAAGAATCACTTTCATTCTGAGCGCAGCAACGAATCCCCACATTTCGCCTGTGCTCCCGGAGATCCCCGTGAGTAACGAAGAAGCTGATGCCTTATTCGCCGCTACGCTCACCGAATCTTACGACGACGACGAGCCTTGGAAGGCAGTCTCAGAATTACGGGCGAACGGAAATCAGTACATCTTCGAAAATGCAGTCTCTTGGTGTCGTTCTACCGAACCATTAAAGCGCGCAAGAGGCGCAGATATCCTCTGCCAACTACGAGCCCCAAAGACTCCCGAGCAAGAGCAGATCAGAAAATCTGCCGATCCAATCTTCGTCACCGAACCCTTTGAAATCCTCACACGGATGATCGAACAAGAGACCGATGAGCAAGCCTTGAGCTCCGAACTCTTCGGTCTTGGCCATCTGGGCCAGGTCGGGTCGATCCCATTGCTCGTCCCATACTCCGCTCATCGCAGCGAAGATATTCGGTACGCAGTAGCCTGTGCGCTGGGCTGCTTCGCAGAGAACCCGGATGCGATCCGAACCTTGTCCCAACTCGCAGACGATCCTGACGACGACGTACGCGACTGGTCTCTCTTCGCCCTCGGAACCCAAAGCAATGCTGACTCACCAGGACTACGCGAACTGTTTGTCCGTCATCTCGACGATCCTAACCTCAATGCACGGGAAGAAGCGCTCGCAGGTCTTGCAAAGCGCCAGGATACTCGCGCCGCACTTCCACTCTTGCGGCTCATGGAATCCGGTTCTTATTCCGCCCATCATACCTACGATTTTGTTGCCCTCGTCGGCGAGAACCTCGATCTGGACGATTGGGGAACAGAAGACTTCATAGACGCCCTCTATGCCCGCTTCACTGACCTTCTACCCCCAAGGAAATAGCCCGCAAGCGGAGTGTCCCCATTAGGCTGTCCTGCGCAACAACCCAAACCCCAACCCACCCGCCGTCATTAGCGCGCAGAGATACGCAAATAAATCCCCATGCGCGGAATAAAAAGTAACATCGTGCTCATAGTCGAATCCCACGCGAAGACTCGTCCGTCTATGTCGTAGCGCGGAAACTACGACCCGCCCATAGGGATCGATCGCAGCCGTCACACCGGTATTGGTCGCGCGCAGCACCCAGCGGTGGTTCTCGATCGCCCTCATGCGCACCATATTCAGGTGCTCCCACGCCGCGCTGGTGTCGCCGTACCATCCATCGTCGGAGATATTCACCAGCACATCCGCGCCCATCCGCGCATACTGGCGCATCTCGTCGCCGAAGACCGACTCGTAACAGATAAACGTACCGATGCGATGTCCACCGGTTGTAAAGACCGACCGCCGCGTTCCCGGATCGAGATCACCCACATCGTCCAGCAGTTTTCCCGCAAAGAAGAACAGCTTCTTGTACGGAACATATTCGCCGAATGGCACTAAATGCATCTTGTCGTAGCGTCCCGCAAAGCTACCGTCCGGCTGGATAAAGTCCGCGGAATTATATTCGTCATACCCACGCTTCACAGCGCTGTCTGTATCGATCCCAAGATTGCCAACAATCATTGGCGCTTCCGCCGCGCGCGCCAGCCTGGAGATTGCCGCGCGAAACTCCGGATCGCTCTCAAGAAAACCGGTCGGAGCCTCCGGCCACACAATCAAATCCGTCGGCTGCAAATAACGCGTGCCGTCGGAATCCGCGCGCTGTTGTGAAGCAACGGAACCAGCGCACTGAGTTCCAGGCAGCTCAGGGATTCCATCGCAGACCTCGCCTGCCGGAGGAAAGAGACTTAGCTGCGAAAACGTCCGCAGCATCTCACTCTTTGTAAGGGGTAGCCCTGCGCCGGCCGCTTCCGCACCTACTTCCAGGTTCTCCTGCACCAAAGTCGCCGTCGCTTGCGTTCCCTGCTGTATTGGCGGAACAGCCCTTCTTAAAAAAACAACGTACAGCAGAACAATGGCCACGC
>DAIRTY010000157.1:0-4933 GCA_036803645.1 Acidobacteriaceae bacterium
ATGAGGAACAAGACCGTCAGAAATCCGATAATCAGCGGTCCATAGACTCCTGGAAGAGTCCGATGCGACCAGCCATTTACAGTTCCATCGCTACCCCAATGAATGGGAAACCGATCCGGAATTTCATTCCAGTGCAAGTGAAGATAGACCGCGACTCCGGCCAGCATCGCAAGTGGAACAAGAAATAGCGAGGCGGAAGGCAGCAGTTGATCGACCTTCTCCGTCAACTGAACTTCGCGGGTCGAAGGCACATGCAAAGCAAAATGTTGTGCGCCCGCGCGTCCGCGAGAGAAGGCCTGGGTTGCAGCGATTAATGGAATTAGCATCGCGAAAATCGTCCAGATCGCGGCCCATGCAATAGGAAGACATAAAGCTGCAAGAAGAGTCGCAACGCTCCACGGCAGCAATTGAAATCCGTAGCGCCGCAACATCCTCCGGCCTTCGCTCCCGTAACGAATCTCCCGTGGAACAGCCACTCCGAAAAGGCGATAAGGCCGAGGAATGTACGGCAACGCATGGAGAATTGCCAATGTGAATGAGATCGGTGCCATCATAGTGAGTCGGAGAATCGTCATGTTTCCAGCCTTTCCGCAATCGTGCGCAATTCAGCAGCAATATCTGTGGGAGACCAGCCCTCGGCCCGCATCTGGGCAGTCATTTTGTGGATATGCAGACGGAATCCCGCGATCTTGCTGCGGCTTGCGCTGGCGGGAACGCTGCGGTCGATGACAATCGCGTTGCGTCCGTGCTTCAAGTTCAGCCATCCTTCTTCGGCAAGCTGGCGGTAGGCTTGGGCCACAGTATTGAAGGTGATGCCAAGCTCCATCGCCATACGACGAACAGATGGAAGAACGTCGCCTGGCACGAGATCGCCTTCGACCAGATGCATCCGAAGTGAATCTACAATCTGGCGATAGACTGGAACGGTTGAAGCTAAATCGATGCGAATTATGGGCCGCGATTTTGTCATCTGTGCACTGTGCAGATACAGTGTACAGTTGGATTGCTTTGGCGTCAGATGGATTTGCGTCAAGATGACCGGTGATGTATCCCGTTACCAGCGCATCGATTTCTCACATCCTTGGTGCACGCGCGATACACTGCAAAGCGGGACGAAATACCGAGTATCCTCATCGCAGCCCGCACAGGAGAGCGCAGACGAGCGTGAAGATCGATCCGCCAGCCATCGCCGCATGACCCTCCCGCGCATCCACATCGGGCGGCCGCAACGTCTTGCCGCGCTTCTTCTGCTAGCCTTCCTCGCCCAGTGCCTCTGGGTCGTCGGCCACCAGCAGCTCTCCACCGCCGACTATCGCTTCGCCCGCTGCGGCCGCGAGATGTGGGAGCGGCCCTCGCCCCTCGAGGGTTACTTCACCACCTGCGGCAACCTCAACGGCGACGGCACATTCGCCTACCGCGTGGCCGGCCTTCCGCTCACCCTCGAACGCATCACCCTGCTCGCCGCGGACCATCTGCGCGCGCCTGCCAACCGCCTCTACCCCGGCGATTCGCTCAACGGCTCCACATGGGAGTCGCGCCACCAACTGGAATTCGTCGTCGTTCTCATCCACCTGCCTTTTGTCCTCTTCGCCCTCTGGCTGGGCGGAGGACTGTGGTGGGTCTCGCGCCGTCTCTTCGGCAACGAGGGTGGTTTCTTCGCGCTCGGCCTCTACTGCTTCTGCCCCATGGTCATCCGCATGGCGGTCGCGCCGAACAACGACCTCCTCGCCATGTGGGGACTCTATGGCCTCATCTACACCGCCATCGGAGTCGCCCACGCCATGCAGGGGCCGCGCCGCCGGTGGCGTCCGCGCATCGTGCTGCTCACCATCGCGCTGGGATTCACCGCCGCCGCCCATCTTCTTGCCGCCATCTTTGGCTTCCTCGCCGCGCTGGTCTTCATGCTGTATCTGGCCCAGCGGCGGCGCAGCTACGTCTTTCAGATTCTCCTCATCGCCGCCATCGGCGCGCTTGCAATCGTCTTCGCGTTCTATGGATTCCGCCCAGCCGCCTTCAGTTACGTCTTCACCGGCGGCGCGGCCCGCTTCTGGTTCTCGCTCGCGGGCATTCGCAGTTTTGTTGTGGCCCGCGGCTTTGCCGGCAGCATGGCGAATTTCCCCATCCTGACTGCGTTCGCCGTCGCCGCGCTGCTCTATTGCTCGGTGCGCCGCAGCCGTTACTTCGGCAACACAACGCCGCTTCTGGTCCTGTTTGCGCTCGCGCCGCTCATCACCACCCAGACCGTCAGCGCCCCGTTGCTGTGGGCGCTGCCGTTCTTCTTCACCTTCATCGGCGGGGTCTTTGCCGACGCGCTCGAAACCCGCACTCGCAAGCTCTTCCTCGTGCTCACCGGAGCGATTCTCGCCGCGCAGGCGATGGCCTGCCTCGCCGCCCTGCCGCTCATCGCGCGCTCCTGAAAACCTCAAGTCGCCATTCTGTCCTGAGCGTAGTCAAATGGATGCCGTAAATACTGCCCATGCACTGCACAGAGCATTTTCACTCCTGCTATAGAGAGACAAGAATTGTCATTCCGCAGCGCAGCGGAGGAATCTGCTTTTTCTCGCGCTGCAATACTCTACACCATTACTGAAACGGCTCTAGCTGAAGTCTGGCCTTACTTCGCTGGCGCAGTCGCGGCCTTCTTTGCCGGCGCAGTCGCGGCCTTCTTCGCTGGTGGTGTCGCGGCCTTCTTCGCCGGAGCCTCTGCCCTGACCTTCGCCTCCAGCTCGTCGATCGTCTGGTACAGCAGCGAGACGTCCGTCACATGCACCCATTCCTTCTGCGTGCATACGATGATCGACGGTGTGTACTGCACTCCCAGCCTCTCGCCCAGCGTCCGGTCCGCCTCCACTTCCTTCTTGAACTGGCCCGTCGGATCGGGTACGAACGGCAGTTGCAGCCCATGCGACTGGAAGTACCTCCGCGTGAAGTTCAGCATGTCGTCCTTGCTGGCGATGCCGGTCTGCGCCGCGAAGACTGCGCCGCGATACTCGTCCCCCATCTTCGGCGACACTTTGTCCTCGAGGTACCGCGCCCAGATCATCGCATCCAGGCTCCAGAGGTGATACTGCAACGGGAAGTCGTGCTGCATTAGCGGGATGTTGTAATGCGCCGCCGCGGCGTGGACGATGGGGAAGACGTGCGCGCACATTGGGCACTCCATATCCTCGAACTCGATGATGGCGATCTTTGCCCCAGCCGGAGGCTTCAGCATCGACGTGTCTTTGAACGTCTCGCCCTCATTCGGCTTCGGCACGGATCGCTGCGCCATCAGTGACGCAGTTGCAAACGGCAGAGTCATCGCAACAACAGCGGCGACAACCCCAAAACGAATCACAGAACGAAGGCGGCTCATCTCATCCATGCGCAAAAATCCTCACCTTCAATCCTATCGCAATCCCGCGCCGCGCACCCCGCGCTCCTCGCCCCGCACCCCTCGCCCCGCGCTCCTCGCAAGCTCGTACAATAATCGGGACGCAGCATCTCGCGGAAGCCCCGCGGCACGGAGACTTGCAATGAGCATCGCAGAGAAACTCGGCACCGACATCATCACCGCCATGAAGGCACACGAGGAGCACCGCCTCACCACGCTGCGCATGGTCAAATCCGCGCTGCGCTCCAAAGAGATCGACAAGCGCCAGCCGCTCACCGACGCCGAACAGACCGCAGTCCTTTCGACGCTGCTGAAACAGCGTCGAGAATCTGTAGACAGCTTCACCAAGGGCAATCGCCCCGAACTCGCCGCAAAGGAGCAGGCCGAGATCGTCATGATCGAGGCCTACATGCCACAGGCCGCCACCGAGGACCAGCTCCGCGCCATCGTCCAGGCAGCCGTCGCCCAGCTCGCCGCGTCCACCGGCCAGCAGCCCACTCCGCGCGAGATGGGCGCGGTCATGAAGCTCGCGCAGCAGCAAATCCAGGCCACCGGCCTGCGCGCCGACGGCCGGCTCGTCTCCGAACTCGTCAAAGCCGAGCTGGCCAAGTAGCTGCCGCGCTCCATTACAATAGACCCATGATCCAGAAAACCCGTCTCTTCACACCCGGCCCAACGCCCCTGCTTCCCGCCGCCCAGTTCGCCATGGCCGCGGCCGACATTCACCACCGCACGCCAGAGTTCCGCGCCATCTTCAGCCGCGTCCTCGCGCAACTGAAGGACTTCGTCGGCACCGCCAACGACGTCATCGTCCTGTCGAGTTCGGGAACCGGCGCAATGGAGGCCTCCGTCTCCAACCTCACCTCGCCCGGCGACCGCGTCCTCGTTCTCAGCGCCGGCAAGTTCGGCGAGCGATGGGCCGGCCTCGCCAAGGCCTTCGGATGCGAGGTCGATCTCGTCAGCGCGCCCTACGGCGAGACCTTCTCGCTCGACGCCGTCAAGGCCGCGCTGCGGCTCGAAACCCGCGTCGTCTTCATGCAGGCCACCGAAACCTCCACCGGCGCGCGCCACTGCCTCGGAAGAGTCGCCCGCCTGCTCAAGGACACAAACTCCGAAGCACTGCTCGTCGTCGATGCCATCACCGGCCTCGGCACCACACACATCGACATGGACAAGCTCGGCATCGACGTCCTCATCGGCGGTTCGCAGAAGGCCGTCATGATCCCTCCCGGCCTCAGCTATCTGGCGATCAGCCAGCGCGCCTGGGACCGCATGGAGTCCAGCTACAATCCGCGCTACTACTTCGACCTGCGCAAGGAGCGCAAGAACGCCAAAAATGGCGAGAGCGCATACACTCCCGCCGTCGCATTGATCGCCGCCCTCGGCGCGGCGTTGGACTACATCGCCCACCAGGCCGCCACCCCGGAGAACCCCGCCGGTGACCTCGTCGCAGGCCGCAAGAAGCTCATCGAGAACGCCGAGACCATCGCCGCCATGACTCGCGCAGCCGTCACCGCCCTGGGCATGAAACTCTTCTCGCCAACCTGTCCCGCCGCCGCT